>CANQOJ010000026.1 GCA_947625455.1 uncultured Clostridia bacterium
TGCCAGAGGGAAAACTTTTTTGAAAAAAAGTTTTCCCTCTGGACTCCTTTTCAAAAAACTTTATATCGCCAACGTTGCTTTGAACTTAACGTTGTTTTTCTATTAGGTGTCAATGAACCTCACCACTATCAGCCGTAATGAAAGTTTTAGAAAGGGGTTCAAGGGGGAAACCTTTTTCAAAAGGTTTCCCCCTTGCGCTCTTAGTTCGCTTTGAGTTACTTCAGTATCCTCTCGTCGCAATATTCGCAGATGTAGATATCTCCGTACTTGATGAAGCTGTGCGGGAGGTATTTTTCGGTTTGCGTGACGCATTTGGGGTTTGTACAGCAGACGTTGTTGTGGATTTCGCCCGTAAGCAGGGGCTTAATGCGGGGCGTTGAGTACATAGCCGTAAGTATCAGCGCCATTCTGACGTACATTCCGTTGTGCGCCTGTCTGAAATACGCGGCGCGCGCGTCGTCGTCAACCTCGGTTTCAATCTCGTTCACCCTCGGCAGCGGGTGCATTACAATCATGTTTTTGTTCGCGTACTGCATTTTATCCTTTGTTAGGCAGTAAACGTTTTTCTGACGTTCATATTCTTCGTCGCTTTCAAACCTTTCGCGCTGAATACGCGTCATATACAGCATATCAAGTTCGCCTATGCACTCGTCAATTGTCTTTACTTCAGTGAACCTGCACTTGTGAGAGATAAGAAAATCCTTTATATAAGAGGGGAGAGCAAGCGCGGGCGTTGAGATAAGCACAAACTTGTTGTTCGGATAGCATGAAAGCGCCTTTACGAGAGAATGTACCGTTCTTCCGTATTTAAGGTCGCCGCAAACTCCGACAGTGAGGTTGTCCAGCCGACCAAGTTCGCATTTCAGCGTAAGCAAGTCGGTGAGCGTCTGCGTAGGGTGCAGATGTCCGCCGTCGCCTGCGTTTATAACATGACAGTTTGCGCAAAGCGCGGCAGCTTTAGCCGAGCCCTCCTGATTATGCCGCATAACGAGAATGTCGGAATATGTGCTTACGATTTTAACGGTATCTTTAAGATTTTCGCCTTTTGCAACAGAAGAATTGCTCGGATTGTCAAAGCCGATTATGTTACCGCCAAGGCGTATCATAGCCGCCTGAAAGCTCATCTGCGTTCTTGTTGACGGCTCGTAAAAAAGCGTAGCCATAATCTTGCCCTTGCATTTTTCCGAGTATTTTTCGGGTTCAGCCTTTATTTTTTCGGCAAGTTCAATTAGTTCATTCCATTGACTGACAGAATAATCGTCCATATCGATTAAGTGGTTGAATTTATTTTCCATAATAAAACTCCTCTCCAATCAATTATAACAAATATTCTGTCGGATTTCAAGGGCTTTTGTAAAAAATAGCAGACTGTCGACAAATGTATCGGCAGTCTTAAAATTATTCGGCTTCATATTCAAGCGGATTTACATGCACCATACAATGCTTAACATTTTCAAAGCTGTTTTCAACGGTATCGTGAACCGCTTCCGCGATTTTGTGCGCTTCGGTAAGCGTTTTTTCTCCGTCAACCGCTATCTCCACATCAACATAAATTTTTGAACCGAATTGCCTTGTCTTTATGTCGTCAATTCTCCCAACGCCGTCCTGGCTGGATATAACGCCGCGCATTTCGTTCACCACCGTTTGCGGGCAAGCCTTATCCACCATTTTGTCCACAGCGTCCTTGAATATGTCAAGCGCCGCCTTTTCAATAAACGCGCAAATTATAACGCTTGCAATAGGATCGGCAATCGGAAATCCCATTCTTGCGCCGAGTATACCAGCGAAAGCGCCTATTGAAGAAAGCGAGTCCGAGCGGTGATGCCATGCGTCAGCCATAAGCGCACCCGAATTTATCTTTTTAGCCGCTGCCCTTGTATACCAGAACATCCATTCCTTTACGATTATGGAAACAACCGCTGCTCCAAGCGCAAGCGCTCCCGGAATTACAGGATTTTCATAGTTGCTGTCAACAATCTTCTTTATGCCGTCAGCGCCTATCCCAAATCCCGTAATAGCCAAAACCGCCGCAAGCACTATAGACGCAACGCACTCCATTCTTTCGTGACCGTATGGGTGGTCAGCGTCTGATTTTTTCTCCGACAGCTTTATCCCGATAATAACCACAAACGTGCTGAAAACGTCCGAAGCCGAATGTACGGCGTCGGAAATCATTGCGCCCGATTTTGCCGTCAATCCCGCGATCAGCTTTAACAGCGACAGCGAAATATTTACGGCAATACTAACAACCGACACGCGCATTGCCGTCCTGCTTTCTTCGGGCAATTGTGAAACTTTATTCTCCACGGCAAATCCCTCCCAAAATAATCCCGCGCAATTTACATAAAAAAATCCCGCAGGACAACTATTCCTGTCCCGCGGGTTTATCCCACTGTCGCTTTCAGCAACCCGACCGCGCAGTCTTTCGACCGCCGCCTGTTCAGCTATTCTGTATATAATATATATCAGACTGTATAAAAAGTCCAACCTCAGGCTGTTGAGAAAGCCTCAGATGCACGCATTATGCGCGTATTACGCGCATAACGCTGAAGCGGTGCTGCGGCTAGGCTTTGTGCCTGCACGCATTATCCGCCTGCGGCGGAAAACGCTGTGCCGTTGACGACGCAGATGAGGCTTTATCGACAGCCTGAATATATGTATTTATATGCATAACGCTTAAATTTATCAACTGCGTTTAAGCATATGATTTTGTATATTATATCACCTCCGTTTATTTTTGTCAACAAGTTATTAAATTTTCGTCAAAATGCACAAATCATTCTCAGCTCCTTTCCAACTCCCTTGACAAATCGCGGTTTTTATTGTATAATAACATATGTTATCGGGGTGTGGCGCAGGTGATAGCGCGCGAAGTTTGGGACTTTGAGGCCGCAGGTTTGAATCCTGTCACCCCGACCATGCAACCCCCTCTATGCTTCGCATAGAGGGGGTTTGCAGTATACAGTGGATAGTGGACAGTATACAGTTGCGGTATCCGCCTTACGGCGGATAGGATTAAGATTGTTTTGGGATTATAAGAGCGTAAACCCTTTTAGAGGTTAGAAGTAAGAGGTAAGAGGTAAGAGTTCAAATCAAAAGAGCGTAAATCTATCAAGGGGTTTACGCTCTTTCCTATAAAAACAATCTTAATCGTCCGCAGCAAGGCGGACACCATAACTGTATACTGTCCAATGTCCACTGTATACTTTCCTCCCCCTCATGTCTGCAATTTTTTTCAAAATATCAAAAAAACCGCTTGACAAATTAAAAATCCCGTGCTATAATAAAATCAATCGCACGCGATTAAATTTTGCACAAACGAACGGAGGCTTTATTATGAACATCTATGATTTTAAGGTTACGGCACAGGATAAGAGCGAAATATCGCTTGCTGACTACAAGGGAAAAGTTCTCCTTATTGTAAACACTGCGACAGGGTGCGGGTTTACACCGCAGTATGATGAACTTCAGGATTTGTACGAACTTCATCAGAAAGACGGTCTTGAAATTCTCGACTTCCCCTGCAATCAATTCGCAGAGCAAGCCCCCGGCAGCGACGAGGAGATACACAGCTTCTGCACAGGGCGTTACGGCATAACTTTCCCGCAGTTTGCTAAAATTGACGTCAACGGTGAAAATGCAATCCCGCTCTACAAATACCTAACCGAAAACACAACATTCGGCGGTTTCAGCGGTCCTATGGGTTTAATTCTGAAAGCCGCGGTAAAGAGAATGGATAAGGACTACAAGAATAACGGCAATATAAAATGGAATTTCACAAAGTTCCTGATTGACCGCAACGGAGAAATTGTTGCGCGTTTTGAGCCGACAGAGTCGCTCGACAAGGTAAAGGCAAAAGTTGAGGAGGTGCTGTAATGTTTCATTACGATTATAAAACCGAAAATACCTGTTCGCAGATTATAAGTCTTGATTTGGACGGTGATGTTGTCCACAATGTGAAATTTACGGGCGGGTGCAACGGTAATCTGAAAGCAATCCCGCTGTTGATTGAGGGTTGGACGGTTGAACAGATAGCAGGGAAGCTGTCGGGCGTTATCTGCGGGCGCAGACCGACATCATGCGCTGACCAGCTGTCAAAAGCTGTACGGGAAGCATATGAAGCAGAACAGAAAACGGAGGCAGAAAAATGAGCAAGATATTAACAGCATATTTCAGCGCTTAAATTGTGAGGTGTAAAAATGAAAATTGCAGTCAGATATTATTCAAAAGGCGGGAATACAAAGAAGATTGCCCTTGCAATCGCAAAGGCTGTCGGCGTTGAAGCAAAGCCGATTACAGAACCGCTGTCGGAAGATGTGGATATATTGTTTTTGGGCACGGCGCCGTATGCATTCGACGTTGACGACAATGTAAAAAAGTATATTCAGAATATCAGCGTTCATGTCGGAAAAGCCGCGCTGTTCAGCACGGCGGCAGGGCTTAAGTCTATCAGAAAATATGTCGCGAAATATTTTGACGAAAAGAATATACCGCTTGACAACAATGAATTTTCGTGCAGAGGTTCATATCTGATGTTCCACAAGGGCAGACCTAACGCTGATGACGAACAAAACGCCGTTCAATTTGCAAGAAAAATCATATCCTAAGGAGAAACAAGCTTTATGCCGGAACAATTTAACCCGCTGAAACTTGAAAATCAACTCTGCTTTCCTCTCTACGCCTGCGCAAAGGAGATAGTGAAAGCGTACAAACCGTACCTTGATGAACTTGACCTTACCTACACGCAGTATATAACAATGATGGTGATGTGGGAGCATAAAGAACTGCGCGTAAAAGATGTCGGCAAATATCTCTATCTTGATTCAAGCACTTTAACGCCTTTGCTCAAGCGCCTTGAGGAAAAGGGATATGTGACAAGAAAACGCTCGGCGGAAGATGAACGCGGACTTTTGGTTTCCATAACCGACAGCGGAGAAGCCCTGCGCGATAGGGCATTGACAATACCGCAAAAACTTTCAGCCTGCGTAAATTTAGAGCCGGAAAAAGCGCAGACGCTCTACAAAATACTGTATGAATTGCTTTCTGAACTTACCACTGAGTAATTAACGGCAACCCCCTTAATTGACATTCTAAAATTATCTGAATAACGCAAAACTTTACGCACATAATATTTTAGGAAAAATTTAAAAAAGTACTTGACAAAAATTTTAATGTATGGTATAATTTTAATGTTGATTGCTGGGGTGTCGCCAAGCGGTAAGGCAACGGACTCTGACTCCGTCATTCGGGGGTTCAAATCCCTCTACCCCAACCAATCTTTAATCCCCGCCGTTTTACGGCGGGGATTAAAGATTTAGAAGCTAGATATTAAGAGGCTAGAGGCTAGAGTTTAATTCAAGACAAGATTTCCTTTGCAAACTTTGTTTTGACTTCAACTCTAGCCTCTAGCTTCTTAATTTCTAGCTTCTAGAAGTAGAAAGAACTTCCAAATTCTGGACTGTGAATCCTGTGAAAATTTTATGTAAACTTTTCTAGGTAAAAATAACATGAAATACTTTACATTTTTTTTGCACAGGATTCACAGTTGCCCCCTTTTAGAAATTAAGAGGTTAGAGTTCAAACTCTGACCTCTTTTTTCTACTTTTGGAAGCTGGAAAATTTAAGAAGCTGGAAGCTTGAATTTACTTCCAAGAAATTCCTGTGTGCAATTGTGCATTTTATATGTAAACTTTTCTAGGTAAAAATAACATGAAATACTTTACATTTTTTTTGCACAGGATTCACAGTTGCCCCCTTTTAGAAATTAAGAGGTTAGAGTTCAAACTCTGACCTCTTTTTTCTACTTTTGGAAGCTGGAAAATTTAAGAAGCTGGAAGCTTGAATTTACTTCCAAGAAATTCCTGTGTGCAATTGTGCATTTTATATGTAAACTTTTCTAGGTAAAAATAACATGAAATACTTTACATTTTTTTTGCACAGAATGCACACCCCAGAATTTGGAAGTTCTTTCTAGCCTCTAGCCTCTCAATCTCTAGCTTCTGGTAAGCATATCAATCATCATAAACGCAACCTTGTTTACATCTCCGCAGCCTGTTGTGATTACAAGGTCGCCCGCCTGTACGTTGTCTACAACATACCTCGCGGTTTCCTCAAACGTCTTAAACCAAACGCACCCGTCTATCTTATCCGCTAAATCCTTGGCGTAGATGTTGTAGGTGTTTTTCTCGCGCCCGCCCATTATTTCGGTCAATACCACCTTGTCCGCAACAGAAAGCGCCTTAGCAAATTCGTCCAACAGCATTGCCGTCCTTGAATAAGTAAACGGCTGATGAACAACCCACACCCTCTGAAAACTCATAGCCTTTGCGGTTTTCAGCGTTGCGGCAATTTCCGCAGGGTGATGACCGTAGTCATCAACAAACGTCACTCCGTTTATTTCGGCAAGTTTCTCAAATCGCCTCATCGCCCCCGAAAATTCCGCAAGCCCCTGTTTAATGGCAGGTATTGAGATACCCGCAGTAAACGCCGCCGCTGCCGCCGCAACAGCATTGTAAACATTGTGTAAACCCGGAACATTAGTAACTATCCTGCAAAGTTCTTCCTGTTTGCTCATAAGCGTAAATTCCCATGAAAAATCGGAAGTTTGCTTTATGTGTTCGGGATAAAAATCACTTTCGTTTGTTTTCCCGAAAGTAACAACCTTTACCTTGGTGTCAGCGTTTTTTATAGCCTCGCGCGTATTTAAGTCGTCGTCGTTTGCAACTATGAAATCGGTAGTAAGCTCGCAGAATTTCGAGAAACTGCGCTTTAAATTGTCCATTGTCTTGAAATAATCGAGATGGTCACGGTCAATGTTCAGTATAACCGAAATGTTCGGGAATAAATGCAGGAACGTATCTTTAAACTCGCACGCCTCGCACACCATATATTCCGAGTTTCCCGCTCTGCCGCTGCCGCCTATCGCCTTCAATTTCCCGCCGATAACCGCCGACGGATCAACTTTTTCCGCCAGCAGTATCATCATCAGCATAGAAGTAACGGTGGTCTTGCCGTGAGTGCCCGCAACGCAAAACGCCTTTTTAAACTGCGCTGTGACAAGACCTAACAGCTCGCTTCTTTCCGCAAGCCTTACTCCGTGTTTCTCGGCTTCTCTTGCCGCGATAAGTTCGGGATTGTCGTCCATTATCGCCGCCGAATATACTATGCAGTCAGCGCCCTTTATATTTTCCGCCGCTTGTCCCATATACACCTGTATTCCCATCTGACGCACAGCGTCGAGAGTAGAGGTTTCGTTGTTGTCCGAGCCTGTGAGATAATAGCCCTTAGAGTGCAGTATCTGTGCCAGCGGATACATTCCGCTCCCGCCTATTCCTATGAAATGAATGTGCTTTTTTCCTTCGAGAAAATTTTCCAAAAAGAACAACTCCTTTTCATTCGAGAAAATAAAAACGCTCCCGATTAAATTTATGTATATTTCGCCGTTTTTATCCCACAATAATTTCCGTAAACAATTTCAACGGAGGCTTTTATGGAAATAAGCGACATCAAAATCAGAAAAACAATGCACGAGGGCAGACTGCGCGCTGTGGTATCTATTACTATTGACAACGCCATAGCTATTCACGACATAAAGCTTGTACAGGGTGATGAAAGGCTGTTTGTTGCCATGCCCTCAAGGCGCGAGGACAACGGCGTTTTCCGTGATATTATCCACCCCATATCTTCAAATATCCGAGATGAACTTGAAGAAAAGATTGTAAAGGCATATCAAGAATATATACAGTAATCAACTTTCTTTCTTCAGAAAAATCAATGTCTTTAAAATAGCAATCTGCGTTTTTGCGTCCTCAATTTCATTGTTCATAACCATTTCCGCCGCTTTTTCAAGCGGTATTTTTTCTGTGTCAAGAAATTCGTCATTGTCAAGCTTCTTTTCGCCGTAGCTTAACTCCCGCGCAAGATACATATGGATAATCTCGCTGTCATATGCGGGAGTAGGCAAAAGCCTTCCCAGGTAGTCATATTTTCCGCATTTACAGCCAGTTTCCTCTTTTAATTCCCTAAGCCCGCAGTCATAGTGCTTTTCGCCGTATTCAAGCTTTCCCGCGGGAATTTCCAACAGTACCCTCGCATGAGGATAGCGAAACTGCCTTACGAAAATAACGTTTCCGTTTTCGTCAAGCGGTACCACGCATACTCCTCCGGGGTGCTTTATAACTTCTCTGTTTACAACCTGCCCGTTTTCAAGTTCAGCCTTGTCAACAAACAGCTTTACCACTTTTCCGTCAAAAATCATTTCGCTTGAAAGCGTTTTTTCTTCAAGGTGCATATCATTCGTCCTTATCTGTATCGTCATTTTTTCTGTTCACAAGGCTGTTGATATATTGCCTGTGAGCAGGTATTGCATTGTTGCCGTCAGTATAAAGGTGTGCATATTTTATCGGCTTTTCTTTGATTACAAAGCGCATTACAAGGATATATGCCGCGAGAAGTACAATGCCTATTATGGTTGCAATTATACCGTATCTTAAACCCGGAGTTTCATAAGTGAACTCTATATCGCATTCTCCTTTAGGCACTCTTATGCCGATAAATCCGCCGTTTATCTTGTCAACTTCCGCTTTTTCGCCGTTTATCGTACAGCTCCAACCCGTGCAGTACGGTACTGTAAAGCAAACAAGCTTTTCGCTGTCGTAATTTGTTTTAGATGAAAAACCGCTCTTTGTTATCTCAAAGTCCGAAACGCCGTTTTTCTGCTTTTCCTGCGCGTCAATCTTGAATATATAGTATGACGTGTTGGACATGGTATTGTCTTTTTCAAGAATATCCGAGTATTTTTCAATCTGCTCGTCCGTCAGAAATACCGAGCGCACCATAAGATTGTCCGCTTTGTCGTTTCCCGATACGCTGTCTAGGGGCATGTATGTGTCATATGCAAACCCCATAGGCAGTGCAAGGTCTGTTGAATATATTTCAAAATCGCCCTGTGTATCAAGATAATCATATATCTGATATTCGCTCAGCCATTTTCTTCTGTCTTTTTCAGACGCGTCAGTGCGTATCATAATATATTTTACTCTTGTAAGCGCTCTGAAAGCGTATCTTGAATAGTTAGGCGCAGAGTTTACCGAGCGTGATATTCCGAGCGTGTCATAAAGTTCAAAAGTCGAGCCTGGAATTATGCTCGTAAAGCTTTTGAGCGAGCTGCTTTCGCTGAACATATTGAAGTTGTTTGTTTCATTTACGCCCTCAATTCTGTAAAATTCGTCGTCATCTATATCAAACCTCGCGGTTAATGCCGTGTTGTAATAATCAAAACCTCCGAGATAGCGTCCGAGACCGAGGAAATACCAGCTCAAAATCATCGAGCATATAACCACCCCGCACCCTATGCGCTTCATAAATTTATCAAACCCAAGCGTATTCCTTTGGTTTAAAATCATTGTAAGCGCTATAATAAATATTATAGCTATAACTATCTGGAGATAAACGCGTCCGTCAACGCCCGACATAAACCGCGGTACTATGCTTTTAACTTCCTCGCCGTTTATCTTCTTAGTCACTTCAAACGGCGACAACAGCGCAAGCGCCGAGGTAAGCAGTACAATCCCCAGACACAGCCTGTTTCCGAATGCAATATCAAACTTGCTGTGTTCAAGCGCATAAGCCGTAGCCAGACAGCATATAAGCTCGGGCATATAAAACCAGCGCGTATAATAGTTGTCGTTAAGCATGGTGAACATTGCGTTAAATCCCGGAATAAACGCCATAAGCAGACATACTCCGAGCACAACCCTTGCCCAGTGACCTTTTGCGCTCCTCATAAACGCAATAACGCCCGCCATTGAAAGCAGCGGCAGATACAGCGCAACGCTCGACCATTTTGCGTTTGCTTCCGTAAACATATTGTTTCTCGCGGGGATTTCGGGAGGGAAGAACATGCTTTCCAGAAGCAGCCCGTAACGCTGTTTGTTTGAAAAGAAAATAAAGTTCCAGCCCGTAAGCATGTTTGTTGAACGCGGCACGTCAAGCACCTGATAAATTGACGGAATAAACAGCACTCCCGCTATCATAACTCCCGCAATACATTCAAACGCAAGACATAACAGTCCGCTTAAATTAACTCTGAAATTGTCGTCCATTAAAATGCGCGACAGGAAATAAATGACGAGGAATACACATTCTCCGATAAAGAAAAAATAGTTTGCCAGGCAGTTAATCGCAATCGCAAGCGCAAAAACTCCCCTCCGCTTGTTCATCACCGCTTCTTCAAGACCTATCAAAAGCAGCGGAAACCAGATTATCGCGTCCTGAAACTGAAAGAAGATGTTGTAGATATTAAAGCTTGAAAACGCATAGAGAAGTCCGCCTATAAGCGCTGTCTGGGGTTTAGTTACAAATCGCCTTATGTAAATAAACCCAAAGAGCGAAAACAGCGCTATTTTAACGCACAGCAGCGGCGCCATAAAATACTGCGATATAGACGAGGGAAACAGGCACATAAACCAGAAAAAAGGACTTCCGAGGGTATAATACGAATAGCTTCCGACAAAATTCGCGCCTAAATCCGTACTCCAGTCCCAACCCGAAGTGCCGTTGTGCAGAAGTTCAATACAGTGCTTGAAGAACGGGATTTGCTGTGAGTTGTAGTCGCCGTAATAGGTGAAATAGCCCTGGTCGATTATTAAAAACGGCAGAAACATAACCGCCGCCATAATAAGCGCAGTGAAAAACGATTTTTTGTAGTATATTTTTTCTTTACTGTACATTTTTGTTTAGTCCTCTGATTAGCATGAATATTCAGTCTGTATAAAAAGTCCAAATTCAGACTGTTGAGAAACCCTCAGATACGCGCATTATGCGCTGCGCGCAAAACGCTGAAACTAATTATCGACTAGCCTTTGTGGCTGTCGATAATTAGTTGACGAAGCAGATAAGTGTTTATCTACAGTCTGACGTTGGTTACATCTTTTCGGGAGCGTCAATTTTCAGCAGTGAAAGTATATTTTTAATAACAATCCTTACCGCCTCGCAAAGCGCAAGCCTCGACAGCTTTACGCTGTTTTCCGCAGTCTTTATATCACAGCTGTCGTAGAATTTGTGGAATATCTGCGCAAGTTCATACACATATTTTGTGAGTTTAAACGGAGAATATTCGCTTGCCGCTTCATTTATAAGTTCGGGATATTCGGCAATTTTTCTTATCAGCGCCCTTTCTTCTTCCTCCTCGTACTTTACGGCTTCACCGCTGTATTTAACGCCGTCATCAGCCATTTTCCCCAGCAGCCTGCAAATTCTCGCATGCGCATACTGAACATAGAAAACAGGGTTTTTCGCGCTTTCCTCAACCGCTAAATCAAGGTCGAAATCAAGATGAGTGTCAGCGTCGCGCAGGTTGAAGAAAAACCTCGCGTTGTCTATCGGCACTTCGTCTAAAAGCGTTGCAAGGGTAATGGCTTTACCTGAGCGCTTTGAAAGCTTTGTCGGCTTTCCGTCGCGCACCAGCATAACCATTTGACATATCACCACATCCAGCCTTTTCTCGTCAATCCCCATGGCTTTAAGGCAAACCCTCATTCTCTTGACATAGCCGTGATGGTCCGCGCCCAAAACGTCAATCGCCTTGTCATAATTCCTTGTGACAAGCTTGTTGTAGTGATACGCAATATCAGGCACGATATAAGTCGGAAATCCGTTAGAGCGCACCAGCACAAAATCCTGTTCACCGCCCAGCGCTTCTGCGTTAAGCCACAGCGCGCCGTCTTTCTCGTAGGTGTGACCGCCCGCTTTAAGATGTTCAATGACTTCATTCACCGCGCCGCTTTCATGAAGCGAGCTTTCTTTAAACCAGTTGTCGTACTTTATGCGGTATTTCAGCAGGTCTGTTTCAAGCCTTTTTTCGTTAAGCGGAAGCGCATATTCTACAAGCGCCTTTCTTCTGTCATCTTCCGACTTTTCAGCGTAAACACTACCGTTTATGTCATAAAAGTTCTTCGCGTGTTCAATAATATCTCTGCCAAGATAAACGTCCTCGGGCATATAAAACGGCGCGTTTTTGTCTGCGGGTTTGTCCTCCTCGTCGGTTACGGTCTTTTCATATACAGCGTCGCACAGCATTTCAAGGTTGTTTCTGCATTCGGCTATAACCTGCTGACCGTCATTTGAACAAAGCTGAAGATACCTTAAATCAAGCGATTTTCCGAACTTCGCCACCTGATTTCCCGCGTCGTTTATGTAAAACTCTCTGTCTGCCGTATATCCCGCCGTCTGAAGCAGGGAAGCAAGGCAGTCGCCTATAGCCCCGCCTCTTGCGTTTCCTATGTGCATAGGACCTGTGGGGTTAGCCGAAACAAATTCCACGAGAACCCGTTTCCCCGCGCCAAGCTCGGTTTTCCCGTAATCCCCGCGCAAATCGAGAACTTTTCCCACAACAGATGAAAAGTACTGCCCTCCCAGAAAGAAGTTGAGAAATCCCGGTCCTGCGATTTCAACCTTTTCAAACATTGTTCCCGTAAGGTCAACCGCATTGCACAGTTTTTCTCCGAGCGCGCGCGGGTTGGTTTTAAGCGCCTTTGCGCTTACTAATGCAACGTTTGCCGAAAAATCGCCGTGCGCGCTGTCCGCAGGTATAGTCACCGAAAACGCAGGCAATGCTTCAGCAGGTATCTCGCCGTCCGCCGTAAGCTTTCCCAGCGCTTTCATAATTATTTCCTTAATTTCGTTCTTTGCTTCATTTACCGCATTATAATACATTTTCCGTCCTCACATTTTTATCTTTATGGTTATTTCGTTTTCCGACATAAGCCCGCCGTTTACGTCTATTGAGTACTTAAGATGAACTCTCCCTCCGTTTTCGCTAAGGCTTCTGTCTATAAATTTTGTCGTTATTCCCACCATGCAGTCGCCAAATTCCGTGCCGTAATGGCAGAAATGGCGCGTATTGTCCTGGAAAACGAGATTTGAAAACGACGAGCCTGTTCTTGTCATAGTCACAAAATTCTTGTCCACCATAAGCTGAACATGACTGCCGTCATATCCCGTAGCTTCGCTTTCGTCATAGTCGATATAATATGCGCCCTTGTGCAGACGAAACTCGCCTTTTGTGTAAAGTTCCGATTCGTCAGTGTAACCGTCCGACGTCTGCTTTATGTTCAGTGTAATAGAACAGTTATCCAAAATTTCACTTCCTAATTTTTATTAGTTTTCGTTGTTTAAAGCAAGCTGTATAAGCCTGTCAATAAGTTCTCCTATCGGTATTCCCATATTTCCCATAAGTTTTGGGTACATGCTTATCGAGGTAAATCCCGGAATGGTGTTTATTTCGTTTAAGATTATCCTGTCCTCGCAGACGAAGAAGTCAACTCTTGAAAATCCCGAACAACCGCAGGCTATGTACGCTTTTTTTGCGGTTTCTCTAAGTTCCTCTGTCTGCTGTTCGGTTATTTTCGCGGGAATGTCCAGAACCGAAGTTCCCAATTTATATTTTGCGTCATAGTCGTAGAATTTTTCCGCAGGCGTAATCTGTCCCGGAATTGACGCGATAATGTCGCACCCGTTCCCCAGAACCGCACATTCGACCTCTTTGCCGATAATCTCCTTTTCAACAAGCACCTTGTCGCCGTGTGCAAACGCAATTTTAAGCGCCGCTTTAAGTTCATCTGCATTTTCCGCTCTTGAAACCCCTACCGAAGAACCCGCGCAGGCAGGCTTTACGTAAACGGGGAAGCCGAGTTTTTCGCTGACTTGTGCTGATATAGCGTCGGTATTTTTAAGCATATACCGCCTGAGTTCAATAAACGGCGCGGTTTTAATCCCCGCGTATTCAAGTATTTTGTGCGTTATCGTTTTGTCCATGCAAACCGCCGAGCTTGTCATATCACAGCCGACGCACGGCATACCCGCCAGCCTGCACAACCCCTGAACAGTGCCGTCCTCGCCGTTTGCCCCGTGAAGAACAGGGAACACCGCGTCAGCTTTTCTTAGGATAGCGCCGTCGCTGTTCATAACAATAAAACCTTTGTGCATGGTATCAGGACTTAATACCGCCGTACAGCAGTCGGGATTTTCCTCCCATTTGCCCGTTTTAATATCCTCGTATTCGCCGGGATAGTACATCCAGTGACCTTTTTTTGTTATTCCTATACAAAACACATCATACTTATCTCTCGGAATGTTTGTAAGTATGGTGTAAGCCGAAACGAGGGACACCTCGTGTTCGCTTGACGCTCCGCCGAAAAGGACGGCGATTTTCTGCTTTGCCATAAGTTCCGCCTTTCTTTGACAATATCCCGATGTCAATTGCCAAAATTTTCATTAGCATATCAATTCAATTTACATTTTATCACATTTCAACAATAATTTCAAGAGGTAATTTCCTTATATATGAAAATAATGCGGACAAATGACGAAATAGGGCGAATACTATTAGAGGTTAGCGCATTATCCGCCTTACGGCGGATAACGCTGTTAGAGGTAAGATGTAAGAGTTTAATCCAAACGTAATTTTCCCTACTAGAAGTTAGAAGTTTAAGAGACTAGAGACTAGAGTTGAAGTCAAGCCAACTCTAAACAGTAGAAGTTGTCCTATTCGTAATGACTGGAACGAACTTTTCCTTTTAAAAGCGCGCCTGCTCCGGCGCGCTCCGGGGTGCAGCCACTCAAATTCGCTGCGCGAATTTGCCGCGCGCCGCGCGTGGCTTTGGCGAAGCGGGAAGCGCATATTGCCTATTCAAACAACCTTTCCGCTTCGCCAAAGCCGTGGCTGCACCCCGGAGCGCCCGGACGTGGTTTGAGGGGAGGAGCGCGTTTGCTGCCCTGCGGTTAGGGCAACTTTTCCTGTTTAGAGTTGGCTTGACTTCAACTCTAGCTTCTAACCTCTTAATCTCTAGCTTCTAGCTACCTTATCAGTCCTTCAAGCAACCCTTGAGCTTTTTCCTCGGTATCATTGCTGTCATCTTGGATTTTTCCGCACTCAACTGTTTCAAAGTTAATAAAACCCGAATTTATGTTGACCGAAACGCATTTTACCCTTATTTTGTCGCCCACGGTGTATATTTTCCCGTTTGCCGCGCCCGTGAGGATAACGTTGTGCTGAACTTCATATTCACCCGCAGGAAGCGCTGTGACAGACACCATACCCTCTATTGTGTTCGGAAGTTCAACGAATATGCCGTTCGGCGTAACGCCCGATATGAACCCGTCAAATTCCTCGCCGATATGTTTTTTCATGTACTCCGCCATGTAGAAGTTTTCACATTCGCGCTCGCACTTGACGGCAGAAAGCTCCGTAATGCTTGCCCTTAAAGCCGCTTCATGTGCAAACTTCGTGTACTTCTTTACGAGTTTTTCCTTGCTTAACGCATAAACATAGTCCGTCAGTATGCGGTGTATCGAAAGGTCGGCGTATCTTCTTATCGGAGAAGTAAAGTGCGCATATTCGGGCATAACCAGACCGAAATGTCCGAGCGGTTCTTCCGAGTACTTCGCTTTCATCATTGTTCTGAGCACAATGTTGTTTATAACCGTGTATTTGTCGGTATCACGGCTGCTGCGTATAATCTCGGCAAGGTCGCCCGCAGTTGACTTTTCGCTTATTGCTCCCGCATTTACGCCAAGCGCGGCAAGCGTTTCCGAAAGCGCAATCAGCTTTTCCTCGGCAGGCGGTTCGTGAACGCGGTAAACAAACGGTATCTCCTCGCGCATTCCGAGAGAAGCCGCCGCCTTGTTTGCCATAAGCATAAATTCCTCGATAATCTTCTCGGCAGTACCTCTCTCGCGCTGTTTTACGTCAACGCACACGCCGTTTTCATCAGTGACTATCTTCGTTTCGGGCGTGTCAATTTCGGGCGCGCCGCGGTTTATGCGGTTCTTGTACAGTATTTCCGCAAGTTCGCGCATTGTCGGTATCCTGTCGATAACTCGCTCATATTTAGCCTTTATCTTGTCGTCAGCGGTGTTGTCCAGAATTTTGTTCACTTCCGAGTAAACGCCCTTGACGCGGCTTCTGATAACGGTTTTCTCAAATCTGTACGACAACAGTTCACCTTGTTCCGAGATTTCCATAAGGCAGGAAAACGCAAGCCTGTCCACGTTAGGATTAAGAGAACAAATGCCGTTTGACAGCTCTTTCGGAAGCATGGGAACAACCTTGTCGGCATAGTATATCGAAGTTCCTCGCTGAAACGCTTCTTTGTCAAGTTCCGAGCCTTTTTTCACATAGTGCGAAACGTCCGCAATATGAACGCCGAGTTTATATCCCGACTGCGTTTTAGCAATCGACACAGCGTCGTCTATGTCCTTTGTATCAGCGCCGTCCATTGTAAAGATAGGTTCTGTTCTAAGGTCAAGCCTGCGCTCGGCTTCGTCGTTGTCAATCTCGTCAATGTCGATTTTCTGCGCCTCTTTAAGCACCTCGTCGGGAAATTCCGTATGCAGTCCGTTTACAAGCATATAAGCTTCTGCGCTTGACTTTGCGTCCTCAGAAGAACCGAAACTCTCCTTTATCTCAACAGTATGGTCGTAGTGCCTTTCCCCGCGCTTTTTAATTGAAAATGCCACCTTGTCGCCAAGCTTAAGCGGTATCGAGCTTTTCGCAATAAAAAGCGGAGCGTCGCAAAGCTTGTCGGGAAGCACCATAAGCTTGTTTCCCTCTGCAACAACCGTTCCCGAAAGCAAACTGTCGCTTTCCTCCAGCACACCCAACACAACAGCCTCCGCGCTTTTGCCTACAGAAGCGTCAGCCTTTTTCATTGCCAAAACAATGTCGCCCGTAATCGCCCCGCGCATATCTTTTCCTCTGACGAAATATTCCGAGCCGTTTTCCTTTTCGCCTTTTTTGGATATTTCGGCAATAAACCCCGACCTTGCGTTTATGCTTACAACATACGCCCTGAAATATTCGTCGGGCTTTTTCAGCTTCCATACGCCCTTTTTATTTGAGACGTCGCCGTACTTTTTCATTTCCGACAGCGCGTCTGTAACTTTCTTTGCGGATTTTTTTGTAAGACCGAGCTTTTTAATCAGTTCCTTTTCGGTAAGCCCGTCCTTACCGCCGTTTATCTTAAGTTCCCTAAGTATATCAATTCTAAGTTTGTTCATAAAATCACCTCAAATGAAATTTCAATCAACACATTTTATAACTAAACAGACTACGGACAGACTTTAACAGTCTGTCCGTTAATTCATTGTTTTTATCCTGCCGAACTGCTTGACGCAACAGAACTGCTTTCGCCTGATGAACTGCCTGTGCCTGATGAACTATCGGCATTTGAAGAACTGCCTGCCGAACTGCTCACACTTGATGAACTATCGGCATTTGAAGAACTGCTCTCCGAACCGCCTGCACTTGAACTGCTTGAAACAGAAGAACTGCTTGATGAACCCGAAGAACTTCCCTTTGAACCGCCCCAGTAAACGTTTATGACATTTACCGCAACAGCCATTACAAAGAACACGATAACCGCGGCGATAGTCGCCTTATTCAGCATAGCTTCTTTGGTTCTGCCTGCGTTTTTCTGATAAAAGCTGTCGCTTGATGTACCCGAAATAGTCTGCGACATCTGGGTTTTGGTGTCCTTTAAGAGAACAACGACAACTATAAATATACACGCGATTATAAGAACTATCGCGCTGATGATTTCAAAAATGCTCATTTTATGAATTTCCTCCAAAATATAAACTTCAAAATTGACCTTGATATGCAATACTTTGTTATTATACCATACCTTGACAAAAATTTCAAGTATTTTTCCAAAAAAATTTGTTCTGTCGAAAGAAAAATTCATACATTTGTTGACAATCAAGGTAAAACGTGGTATAATAGAAGCTGGATGTTAAGAAGCTAGAGGCTGGAGTTGTAGTCAAAACAAAGTTTGAAAAGGAAATCTAGTCTTGAATTAAACTCTAGCCTCTAATCTCTCAATATCTAGCCTCTAGTAGCGCAGTCGTTAAGGTGTTTTACGCTCTCTAATCTAAAAACAATCTAATTCTACCTTTAAATCTTACCTCTAACCTCTAAAAGGTGAAAAGTGCTATAATAGAAGCTAGATGTTAAGAAGCTAGAGGCTAGAGTTGTAGTCAAAACAAAGTTTGAAAAGGAAATCTAGTCTCTAGC
>CANQOJ010000027.1 GCA_947625455.1 uncultured Clostridia bacterium
GATTTCCGCGCCGCGCTCGGAAATCTCCTTTACCCAGTCGCCCAAATCAAGGTTCATGTCAACTCTGCCGCCGTTTATATAAACCGAATAGCCGCCCTTATCGTTGCGCTTTGCGTCTATTCCCACGACAACGCACTGACTTCCGAATATCTCCGCCGCGTCGCTTATAAGCTTTGGATTTTTGACAGCCTGCGAGTTTACGGAAACCTTGTCTGCGCCCGCTCTCAATACCTCGCGGAAATCATCGACTGAGCCTATTCCTCCGCCTACGCAAAGCGGCACGAAAACCTGCCTTGCCGTTCTTCTCACAACATCAAGCATAACCCCGCGCCCTTCATATGACGCGGTTATATCATAAAACACAATTTCGTCCGCGCCCTGCTTGTTGTACTCAACAGCAAGTTCCACAGGGTCGCCTACATCTTTTATTCCCTCAAAATTCACGCCCTTTACAACCTTTCCGTTTCTTACGTCAAGGCAGGGGATTATTCTTTTAGCGAGCATATTTCTACTCCTTAGCTGTATTTATTGCTTCTTTCAAGTCAAGACTTCCCGAATATATCGACTTTCCGCAGATTGCGCCGTATAATTTCAGATTTTTGCAGATGTTTATATCTTCAATCGAGCGCACTCCTCCGCTTGCAATAATGTTTGCCGAGCAGCTTGTGTTTATCTGTTCAAGCTGTTCAGCGTTTACTCCCGAAAGCGTTCCGTCCTTTGAAATGTCGGTGAAAATTATGTACTCAACGCCTATCCTGCACATCTCTCTTGCAAGTATCGTAAAATAAACGTCCGAGGTTTCAAGCCAGCCCTCTGTTGCAACATACCCGTTTTTCGCGTCAATCCCTACGGCTATCCTCTGACCAAATTCCTTTACCGCGTCTTTTACAAGCTGTGGATTTTTAACAGCTGCCGAGCCAATTATAACGCGCGAAATTCCATTTTTGAGGTACATCTCAACAGTATCGAGCGAACGTATTCCCCCGCCGACTTCAACTTTCAAGTTCGTGTTTTTCGCAACGTCAATGAAAATCTCCTTGTTCTGCTGAGTTGCGTCCTTTGCACCGTCAAGGTCAACCATATGTATCCACTCTGCGCCTGCGCTTTCAAACGCCTTTGCCGTGTCCATATAGCTGTCTGCTACCTTTTGAACAGTATTGTAATCGCCCTTGAACAGTCTTACGCACTGTCCGTCCTTTATGTCGATTGCGGGTAAAATAAACATTGTGTTCTCCTTATTCTGATTTGCGGGAATTTGCGGGCTGTTTTATATTCCGAAACTTAATTCGGGTAAATTTCGAAAGCGCTATTGCGTAAAATTAAACTTTTACGCCGTTATCTTCTTACAACATCACAGCGCCGCGAATTTTCTTAAAATTTCAAGTCCCGCTTCTCCGCTTTTTTCGGGGTGAAACTGTGCGCCGTAGACGTTGCCCGAAAACACCAGCGCAGGCACTTTCATTCCGTAATCGCAATACGCCGAAACGTTTTCGCTCGGGCAATCCGCCGCGTATGAATGAACAAAATAAACATATTCCCCGCCCTTTTGAAGCAGTCCGCAGGGGTGGTTCAATTCAAGTTCATTCCAGCCTATATGCGGAATAGGAAGATTTTCGGGCGTCATCAGCTTTACACTGCCCTTAATAAGCCCCAACCCCGCTGTTTCCTCAAACTCATATCCTTTTTCAAAAAGCATCTGCATTCCGAGACATATTCCCAGCAGAGGCTTTTTCACAGCCTCTTCCTTGATAACGTCGATAAGTCCGCTTTCGCTTAACATTTTCATAGCGTCGGGAAATGCGCCTACTCCGGGGAGTATAAGCCTGTCGGCATTTCTCAAATCATCTGCGCTTTTTGTTATTTTGTTGTCTATTCCGAGATAATCAAGCGCGTTTTTAACGCTGAAAAGGTTTCCCGCGCCGTAGTCAATTATTGCTGTCATTTAGCCGTCTCCTCTTGTTCATTTTATAACACGCCTTTTGTTGAAACGACTTCGCCCGAATTTTGCCTTGTCGCGGTTTTCAATGCATAAGCAAGCGCCTTGAATAACGCTTCTATCTTATGGTGGTCGTTTTTGCCGTACTCACAGCGCAAATGCAGCGTTATCCCTGCGTTAAATGCAAACGCTCTCATAAACTCCTCCACAAGGCAGGTGTCAAGTCCGCCCACCATTTCATTTGAAAACTCTGCGTCAAACACCAGAAACGGTCTGCCGCTTATGTCAACCGCGCAGAAACCAAGCGCCTCGTCCATGGGAATATACGCACTGCCGTAGCGCACTATCCCCGACTTGTCGCCGAGCGCCTCGCAAAATGCCTTTCCGAGAACAATTCCAACGTCCTCTGCGGTATGGTGAGCGTCAACATTCAAGTCGCCGTCTGCGTCAAGGTCAAGACCAAACCCGCCGTGAACGCCGAGCGCTGTCAGCATATGGTCGAGAAAGCCTATTCCCGTACTTACATCAACATCTCCGCCGTCTAAATCAAGGCTGATTTTAATATCGGTTTCCTTTGTCATTCTGCTGATTTTGGATTTTCTGTTCATAAAATATTCCTCGTAATTAAACGTTATTTTTTCTTACTTTTATGGAATTTGCATGCGCTGTAAGCTGTTCGCGCTCGGCTATCAGAATGATATCGTCCGCCGCGTCAAGAAGTGCGTCTTTTGTATAGCATATATAGCTCGAACGCTTTACAAAGCTGTCAACTCCGAGAGGCGAATAAAATCTCGCCGTACCGCTTGTGGGGAGGACATGATTTGGTCCTGCGTAATAATCGCCGAGAGGTTCGGGAGAATACTGCCCAAGAAACAGCGAGCCTACATTGTCAAGCCTGCCTATGTACTCCATAGGATTTCTCACTACGCATTCGAGATGTTCGGGCGCTATCTTGTTCGCTATTTCAACGGCATAGTCCATATCATCGCAGACTATTATCCCGCCGTAGTTTTTAAGCGACTCCTCAATTATCTCCCTGCGCGAGAGATACGCGCTTTGACGCTCTATTTCGGCTTTTGTTTTCTCGGCAATATCCATGCTTGTCGTTATCATAATCGCGCTTGCGAGTTTATCGTGTTCAGCCTGCGACATAAGGTCTGCCGCGAGATATACGGGATCTGCGCTGTCGTCGGCAAGCACTAGAATTTCGCTCGGTCCTGCCACCATATCAATATCGACAGTTCCGTAAACAAGCTTTTTCGCTGTTGCAACGAAAATGTTGCCCGGTCCGACTATCTTTGATACACGCGGGATTTCTTCCGTTCCATACGCAAGCGCCGCGACTGCCTGCGCACCGCCCGCAAGGTAAATTCTGTCAACCCCGCACAGCGCCGCCGCTACAAGTATATCCTTGTTCGCCGTGCCGTCCTTTAACGGCGGTGTTACCATAATCACTTCTTTAACTCCCGCGATTTTGGCGGGAATTGCGTTCATAAGCACAGATGACGGATACGCCGCCGTACCTCCCGGCACATACAGTCCTACTTTATCAAGACCTCTGACGCGCTGACCTAATATAACGCCGTTTTCTTCGGTAACGCAAAATCCCTCGCGCTTTTGTTTGTTGTGAAACGCGGTGATGTTTTCAACTGCATTCAGCAAAGCGTTTACAAAATTGGGAGATTTTTCGTTTGCTTCTGTAAGCGCGTCTTGTATTGCCTCGTCAGGTACGCGGTAATACTGCGCGTTAGGACTGTCGAACTTTGCTGTATATGCCTTTACTGCTTTATCGCCGTTTTCCTTTACATCTGCTAAAATTGCCTTTACCGTTTTTTCAACTTCTGCGTTTACTTCTCCCGCGCGCTTTTCAACCTCGTCAAGAAAACGCTTTTCATCGCCGTCTGCCTTTATTATCTTTATCATTTCAAATTCTCCTCAATATGACTTACTATTTCCTGGATACGCTCCTGTTTTAATTTCATGCTTACGGTGTTTACGATAAGCCTTGCGGAAATCGGCGCAACGTCCTCGCAAACTTCAAGTCCGTTTTCTTTGAGCGTTGTTCCCGTTTCGACTATATCCACAATCCCGTCCGCAAGCCCCACAAGCGGCGCAAGCTCAACCGATCCCTCGATTTTTACAATGTCAACGTCAATTCCCTTTTTCTCGAAATAATTTCTCGTAACATTCGGGTACTTTGTGGCAACCGTCTTTACGCCGTATCCCGCGAAAAAGTCCGTTCCTTTTTTCACCGCAAGCGCAAATCTGCACTTGCCGAAACCCAAATCCGCTATTTCATAAAACTTCCCGCCGTGTTCCATAATGGTGTCCTTGCCGACAACTCCCAAATCGCAAACGCCGTGTTCAACATATGTGATTACGTCCGCCGCTTTCGCAAGAACAACTTCAATATCCTCGTCAGGTATTGACAGTATAAGCTTCCTGCCCTTTTCCCTGAGATTTTTTACGTCATAGCCTATCTTTTCCAGCAGTCCGACTGCCTTTTCTTCTATTCGCCCTTTTGTGAGAGCAATCCGCAGTTTCCTGTTTTCCATAGCTCACACTTCCTCGCTTGTTATTTTTTCGTCATTATTTACTATGTCAATCCGCTTTATACCGTGCATTTTTGCGTATTCTCTCGTTTGCTCAATACTTCCTAAAACGGAATTTACCGCGCAGCAACCCTTTGCAATAAGTTCACTGCAATGCTTTAGCGCCAAAACGGGAGTTTCACTCCACACAATGACGTCGGGCGACCTTTTAAAGTTATCTCCATTCTTTTGCAGCAGTACCCGCGCAACCGCCTCAACATTCACCGCAAATCCTACCGCGCCCGCGTCTCTTCCGAAATCGCCGAGCAGTCTGTCATATCTTCCTCCCGACAGCGCGGGCTGTCCGTATCCCTCCACATAACCGCGGAATATTATTCCCGTATAGTAATTCTTTCTGCTTAAAAGTCCTAAATCCACGCGGATTTTCTCTTTCGGAATGACTTTGCTCAAATCCTCGCAAAGCTGTTCAAGGCTTTCAAGTTTTTGGTCGAAAAACTCACCGTGCAGGTATTCCTTTGCCTTTTCAAGCACTTCAATACCGCCGAATAATCTCGGCAGTGCCTTAAATGCTCTTGCAAACCCGCCGTCGTTTTCCGACGAATAATACTCGTCAAGTTTCGGGAAATCCTTTGTTTCTATCCAGTTTCTGGTATTTACGGCAAGCTCTACGCTGCATTCATACTCAGCCATAAGCTCGGTGAATATGCCCATATCCCCTATTTCAATGCGGTAATCCTCATCGCACAGCTCCAGCGCTTTCGCCGCAAGCACAAGCGCCTCGAAATCTGCTCTTGCGCTGTCTCCGCCGAGTATTTCAATTCCGCACTGCGAAATTTCATCATCACGCCCGCTGTCCTTCGGATTTACCATATATATGTTCTGATTGTAGAACAGTTTAAGCGGGAGCTTTTCATCTCTTAGCCTTGTCGCCGCAAGTCTTGCTATGGGCATTGTGCTGTCAGGTCTTAAAACCATCAGCCTGTTTTTGCCGTCTACCAGCTTGTACATCATCTCCTGCGGAAAATCGCGGACGTAGCCGTTGAACACGTCAAAAAACTCCAGACCGGGCGTTATAACTTCCGAATATCCCGAACTCTCAAACAACCCCGTAAGTCTTTCGGAAATCTCGCGCTTTGCCTTACATTCTTCAAACAGTAAATCCCTTGTTCCCTCGGGCGTCAACAAATCGTTTCTTTTCAATACCTTTGCTCCTATCCTGCTTTATTTTTCAATGTTTATCAACCGTAAGTCAATTCCGCTTTAGCGTGCTATCACGATAACACAATATCACACTAATATAATAACATAACAATGTGAATTTGTCAACAATATAGAAATATTTCGTCAAATGTCACTTGTTTTTTCAACAATGTTGAAAATTACATATCAAAAAGCGTAAACTGAGCGGACTGCTGGAAACCGTCAAATGCGCCCATTTCTTTAAGTTTTTCGATAATGGTTGAGTTTACGCCGCTTGCTGCCTGAATATCGTCAATGCAGGCGTTTTCGTCCTTGTCGATAGCCTCGCGGAGTTTTATTGCCGCGCCTTCTCCGCAGCCCGGCACCGCAAGAAACGGCATTCGTAGTTTCCCGTCCTCAATTGAATAAGTAATAGCGTTCGATTTCCTTGCGTCCACGGGCAAAACCTCTATTCCCCTCGAAAGCATTTCAAGCACCAGCATAAGCGCGTCAAAGGTATCTTCTTCCTTTGCTGACGGCTTAGGAATGCTCTTTATCTGCTGAAGTCTTTGCTTTACGGCGTCTTTGCCGTTCATGATTGTATCAAGTTCGAGATTGTTCGTATGCTTTGTAAGCGTAGCCGCGTAAAACTCAACGGGCTTATGAAGCTTGAACCACCCAAGCTTTACCGCCGCCGTTACATATGCCGCCGCATGTGCCTTGGGGAACATATACTTGATTTTCTTACAGCTTTCGACATACCATTCCGGTACGTTATTGTCCTCAAAAGCCTTGTAGATAGCGTCGTCAAATTTGCTCTGTGCTTTTCCTTTTCTTGTTAATTCCATGATGTTGAACGCCATTGACGGCTCAACGCCCTTGTGCATAAGATAAGTCATTATGCTGTCGCGCGTTCCTATTACGTCGGATATGGTGCAGGTGCCGTTTTTAATCAAATCCTGCGCGTTTCCGAGCCATACGTCGGTACCGTGTGAAAGTCCGGAAATCTGCAGCAAATCCGAGAAATTCTTCGGCTGTGCGTCCTGAAGCATCTGCATAGCAAAGTTTGTGCCAAATTCGGGTATGCCGAGCGTTCCGCAGCTTACGCCTATATCGTCGTTAAGCCCTAGCGGTTCTGTCGATACGAACAGCTTGTACACTTCGGGATCGGACGTAGGAACATTGACGATTTTTTCGCCCGTCATATCTTCAAGATGTTTATAAAGCGTAGGCACATCGTGTCCGAGTTCGTCAAGCTTCAAAATCGTGTCATGAAGCGCATGGAAGTCGAAGTGCGTTGTTATCATATCGCTTTCGGTCTTATCTGCGGGGTGCTGAACGGGAGTGAAATCGTAAACTTCATGGTCATTAGGTACGACAACCATTCCGCCGGGGTGCTGGGAAGTTGTTCTCTTAACGCCCGTACACCCGACAGCAAGGCGCTCGATTTCCGCATCATTAAGGCTTAGCCCTTGTTCTTCAGCATATTTCTTAACAAATCCGTACGCTGTCTTATCCTGAACGGCGGAGATAGTTCCCGCTTTGAATACATGGTCTTTGCCGAACAATTCTTCGGTGTATCTGTGAACCTTTGCCTGCACTTCACCCGAAAAATTAAGGTCAATATCGGGCGCTTTGTCGCCTTTAAAGCCCAGGAATGTTTCAAACGGAATATCATGACCGTCGCGTATCATATCAATATCGCAGACGGGGCATTTTTTCGGCGGCAAATCAAATCCCGAACCGACAGAACCGTCCGTAATGAACTCCGAATGACGGCATTTCGGACAGCGGTAATGCGGAGCGAGAGGATTGACTTCCGAAATTCCCGCCATTATCGCAACAAACGAAGAGCCTACCGAACCTCTTGAACCTACAAGATACCCGTTATCCTCCGAGTATTTGACAAGTTTTTGCGCTATCATATAAAGCACCGAAAATCCGTACTTTATAATTGAATCAAGCTCGCGTTTAAGGCGGTTTTCAACGATTTCGGGAAGTTCCTTTCCGTCCTCTTTATACCATGCGTTTGCCCTGCCCCAGCACAAATCCTGCAATTCCTGCTCTGCGCCCTCGATAGACGGAGTATATGTCCCCTTAGGAATAGGTCTTATATCGTCATCTATCATATCCGCTATTTTATTCGTGTTTGTTACAACAACTTCAAACGCCTTTTCCGTACCCAGATATTCAAATTCCTTAAGCATTTCGTCAGTCGTTCTGAAATACAAATCTGCTTGATTTTCAGCGTCTGTGTAGCCATAACCTGCCTGAAGTATCTTGCGGAAAATTCCGTCCTCCTTGTCCTTGAAATGAACGTCGCAGGTAGCAACGCAGGGTTTTCCGTGTTTTTCAGCAAGGTCAACAATCCTCTTGTTGAATGCCTTTAACTCTTCGTCATCATTCGCCTTGCCCGTGCGGATAAGAAATCTGTTGTTGGTGATAGGCTGAATTTCATAATAATCATAAACCGAGGCAATTTTCTCGATATCTTCTTCGGGCTTGTTTTCGAGAATTGCCCTGAAAAGTTCTCCCGCCTCGCACGCAGAGCCTACGATAAGTCCCTCGCGGTATTTCTGCAGTACCGACAGGGGTATTCTCGGCTTTTTGTAGAAATAATCAAGGTTTGAAAATGAAACAAGCTTGTACAGATTTTTAAGACCGACTTTGTTTTTTACAAGAATTATCATGTGATAAGCGGGAAGTTTTTTAGCGTCAGGATGCGGGAAAATCTTGTTGAAATCGCCGAGATTTTCGAGTTTGCCGATTTTCTCCGTGTCCGACATAAGGCGCAGGAATATCTGCGAAAGCATTTTTGCGTCGTCAACCGCGCGGTGATGATTGAAATCGCCGAGTTTGTATTCCTTGGCTACATCATCAAGCTTGTAATGTTTGAGTTTAGGCAATACCGCTTTGCAAATGGGGATTGTATCAATATAGCTGAAATTATATTCAACGCCGTGTCTTTTCGCCGCTTCTTTTATGAACGAAGTATCAAATCCGGCATTATGCGCGACAAGAACGCAGCTGCCCGCAAATTTCATAAACGCTTTCAATGCTTCAATTTCGGACGGTGCGTTTTCAACCATTGCGTCGTTTATTCCCGTAAGTTCGGTAATTTTCGCGGGAATTGATATTTCGGGATTTACAAACGTCTGAAATTCTTCCGTTACCTCGCGGTTTTTAAGCTTAACCGCTCCGATTTCGGTTATTCTGTCTTTATCATGCCAAAGCCCTGTGGTTTCAATATCAAACACAACTATCTCATCATTTACGGAATAGTCGTTTAAACCTCTTACAAGCTCCTCCCCGTCGTTCACGAAATACGCTTCTACGCCGTATATCATCTTCATTGACGAGCCGTTTTTCCTTAGCGCTTCAATGGTGTTCATAGCTTCAGGGTAGCTTTGAAGATTGCCGTGGTCTGTGATTGCAACGGCGGGGTGTCCCCATTCGTTTGCCTGCTTTATAAGGTCCTCAGCTGACGTCACCGCGTCCATATCGGACATCTTTGTATGCATATGCAGTTCAACGCGCTTTTGCTCGGCATTGTCCGTCCTGCGCTGTAATTTAACGCTTGCTATACTGCTTGGGCGGAAATTTACCTTATGTGTAAAGCTGTCCTGCTCGAATTTTCCAGTTGCTATTATCGTTTTTCCGACCGAAAGTTCAGATTTTGCAATATCGCTGTTTTCATTCTTGGTTAAGATTTTCAATATCGCAGAGGACGTTTTGTCGGAAAAATACACGGAATAAATAAACGTTTTCCCGTCGCGCGAAGTTTTTTCGTCTGCAACCTTGAAAATCGTTCCCCATAGCGTAGTTTCATCAGCTTCCGAAAATTCCTCGGACATTTTTTCGGGATTTGCGAAATTATCTCTGCCGTAAAACAGCTTTGCACTGCTTGAAAAGCTTTCATGCGTAAAATTTAGCTCAATGTCCTCGGGTTCTTTCAAAAAGTCGGTTTTTTTAGAATAACCCTTTTTAAAGCCGTTTTTCTCCTGATGCGTTTCTTCAAACGGCTGAATGGATATTTGCTCGGCGGGTAAGCTGTATTCCTGCTTTATATATTCGTCAACATCAAGGTCGTTGTCTGACGTTACGACTACCTTTATCTGCTTTCCGAAAAAACCGCGGACATAGTTCTGGATTTTGCCCTCAATGCCAAGCCCCATAAGAACCTTTTTCCCGCCGTTTTTAAGCGTGATTTCAAATGTCGTGCCGTCGTCGTTTATTTCCGCGCCGTCCAGATATCCGTTTACAGCGGCGTTTTTCCTTTTGATATATTCGATTATTTCATATATGTAGTCTACTGTAAACAAACTCTCGTGATATTTCGGAAAAACAGTCACGTCTGCTTTTATTGCCTCGGAAATAATTTCGGACGCTGACAAAAGTTCAGACATAGGCACAAGGCTGTCAAGCGACAGATTTATCTTTAAGTCGGTTTTTTCCTTATTGCACACTATTTCAAGAACTGTGCCTCCGCCGATATTTTCGGGCAGACTTATGTTTTCTATCAATTCACAAAGCTTTGTCATATTTATCTTCCTTTACAGTTTTTCAATTTCCTTTTTTAACTCTTCCAACAGCTTGTCCTCAGGGACTTTGCGGATAATCTCGCCTTTTCTGAATATCAAACCCTCGCCGTTTCCTCCCGCAATCCCTACGTCAGCTTCTCTTGCTTCTCCCGGACCGTTTACCTCGCACCCCATAACCGCTACCTTTATCGGCTTTTCAACTGTCCTTAACATTTCCTCAACTTTGTCCGCAAGCGAAATCAGGTCAATTTTCGTTCTTCCGCATGTAGGGCAGGAAACAATCTCCGCTCCCTCTCCAAATCCGCAGGCTTTCAGAATGTCCTTTCCCGCATATACCTCTTTTATCGGATCAGCCGTAAGCGATACGCGGATTGTCGCGCCTATTCCGTCGCACAACAGCGAACCTATACCTATTGCAGATTTTATAATCCCCATTCGCTGAGTGCCTGCCTCGGTAACTCCCAGATGAAGCGGGTAATCCGTTTTCTGCGCAAGCAGTCTGTATGCGTTTATCATAAGCTTAACGTCCGACGATTTAATGCTTACCACTATATCGTCAAAGTCGAACTTATTCAGCAGTTCAATATGATGCAGTGCGCTTTCAACAAGCGCTTCAGCTGTCGGACTGCCGTATTTTTTGAGCAGTTCCTTTTCGAGTGAGCCGGAATTTACCCCTATCCTTATAGGAATATTCTTCGCTCTGCAAGCGTCCGCAACTGCTTTCACATTATCGTCAGAGCCGATATTTCCGGGATTTATGCGTATTTTGTCAACGCCTGCGTCAATACAGGCTAAAGCTATTTTATAATCAAAATGAATATCCGCGACAATAGGCACGGAAACCGCGTTTTTAAGCGCAGATATAAGCCTTGCATTCTCAATTTTTGGCACAGCTGCGCGGATTATCTCACAACCCGCTTTTTCAAGCTCAACAGCCTGTTTTACGCTGTTTTCAATATCGTCCGCGGGAATGTTCAGCATTGACTGAACATATATCTTCCCGTTTCCAAAGGTTAAATTGCCGACCTTTACTTTCTTCAATCAGACGCCTCCCACAAATAGTTTAGAAATATCGTTGAATGTTACCACAATCATCAGCAACGCCAGCACCGCAAATCCCACGAAATGAACCATGCCCTCTATCTGCGGTTTTACGGGTTTTCTGATTATAAGTTCTATCAAAAGGAAAATAAACCGCGAGCCGTCAAGTGCGGGAATGGGGATAAGGTTAAATATGCCGATATTTATTGAAATAAGCGACAAAATGCTCAAAAGGTCGGTGATGCTGAACTGCGGATTTGAAACGGTTTCGGTTATAACAGAGCCAACTCCGATAGGCCCCGAAAGGTCGTTTATTCCGTATTTTCCCGTAAGCATATCAAACAGCGTGAGAATGATTATCCTTGCGGTTGACAGGCTTTCCTTAAATCCCGACGAAATGACGTTTGTAAAGCTCTTTTCAAGACCGTAAACATAGAAATCGAAATAAACTCCGTTTGAACCGTCCTCGTATGTTGTTGTCATAAACTCAACGTCTTTTAAAGTCATCTTCTCGCCGTTTCTTAATACGACAAAATCGTAGATAAGGTTTCCGTCAGCGTTTTTCCTATTGCTGCTCTGAAGTTTATAGGATATGTCTGATGTTGAATATATAGGCAGTCCGTCTATGCTCAAAATCTCGTCGTTTATCATAAGAGAACTGTTGCTGACGCTTTGTTCGCGAAACTGCGCGATAGTTGTCGTGGCTATTCCCTCCGCTAAGCACAGAGAAATTACCACTGCTATAAATCCCAGAATGAGGTTCATAAGCGGTCCTGCTAAAATTACTATCATTCTCTGCCAGACGGGTTTTCTGTTGAATGCGCGGGGATTTTTAACTTCGGAAATTTCCGCGGTTTCATCTTCTATATCTTCATCAAATGAGCAAAATCCCCCCACAGGAAGCAGGCGTACAACATACTCTGTTTCCTTGCCTTTTTTTCGGAATAAAGCAGGTCCCATGCCCAGAGCAAATTCCTTTACATATATCCCGCAGGCTTTTGCGGCGATGAAATGACCAAATTCATGAAGCAAAATAATTACGCAGAATACCAGAACTGTTATAATGATTGAAACAAAAGTCATATTTTCCCCTTTTCGAGCATTGAATAAACATATTCTTCAGCCGCCTGTTTTGTACTTAAAAGTTCATCAAGCGACGGTTCTTTTATAAATTTAACTTCCGAAAGCGCAGAACTTACCGCTTCGCTTATGTCAAGAAAGCTTATTTTCCCGTCAAGAAACAGCTTTACTGCGGCTTCGTTGGCGCAGTTTATAATACACGGCGCGTTGCCGCCCATTTCAACTGCCTTTTTAGCAGATTTTAAACAACTGAACGTTTCCTCGTCGGGCTTTTCAAATGTAAGCGTACCCACTTCCGTAAGCGAAAGTTTTTTCGCGGGGCAAGCCATTCTCTTAGGATAAGTAAGCGCAAGCTGTATCGGAATGCGCATATCAGCCGTTCCAAGCTGCGCTATTACAGCGCCGTCCTCAAATTCCACAGCGGAATGAACCACGCTCTGCCTGTGAATTACAATCTCAACCTGCCATGGGTTTATCTCAAAATACCTTACCGCCTCTATAAGCTCAAGACCTTTATTCATCATGGTTGCGCTGTCGACCGTTATCTTCGCGCCCATTTTCCAGTTTGGGTGATTAAGCGCCTGCGCTGTCGTAACATTTTCAAGTTCGCTTCGGCTTTTACCGTAAAACGGTCCGCCCGACGCTGTGAGGATAATTTTCGAGAGTTTATTATCGCCCGCGCCCATAAGGCACTGGAATATTGCGGAATGTTCGCTGTCGATAAGGTACAGGCTTGTTTTGCTGTCTTTGAGCGTTTTCATGACAAGTTCGCCGCCCGCAACAAGAGTTTCCTTATTTGCCAAGGCAACGCTGTTTTTGGCTTTCAATGCTTCAAGCGTCGGCAAAAGCCCCGCAAATCCCACTACGGAATTTACAACCCTGTCGCATTTCATCACGGCAAGTTCGCAGACTGACTGTTCTCCGCAAAGTATTTTCACATTTGTATCCGAAAGCCTTGTTTTAATATCGCTGTAATATTTTTCGTCAGAAACCGCGATATATTCGGGCAAAAACTCCCTTGCCTGCTTTTCGAGCAGCTCGACACTGCAGTTTGCGGACAAAGCTTTCACTCTTATATTATGCATACGGCATACGTCTAATGTCTGTGTGCCTATTGAACCTGTCGAACCAAGCAAAACTATTTCCATATCAATCTCCAAACATACAAACATACAATTTGTACACAAAAAACTTTGACAGGGAGAAAACCCCGTTTTCCCCCTGAATAAGTTCTCACTAAATAATAGGCGAGATAAAACTGAAAACAATAAACATAATTGGAACGGTAAACAAAACGCTGTCAAACCTGTCAAGCACACCGCCGTGTCCGGGCATAAGGTTTCCGAAATCCTTTATTTCATACTGTCGTTTTATAACAGATGCTGTCAAATCGCCGAGGACGCCCGCGCCCGAACCGATTATCGAAACGGGAATAAGTATAGCGTAATTCATCGTCACCTTGTCTTGTATCAGCAGATTGAACACAAGACACTGTATCGTCACCACAACTCCGACCGTTACAAATCCGCCTATAAGTCCCTCAACCGTTTTCTTAGGGCTTATTTCGGGGCATAGCTTGTGCTTTCCGAAAAATGTTCCCGCGAAATATGCTCCCCCATCGCCAAACCATGCGCTGAACAATATGAATACAATCATAAACACGCCGATTGACTGGCTTTCATAAAAATAGCGTATCAGTATTATACAGCTTAATGAAATCGGGATAAAAAGCCCTGCGCCCCCGCACGCCGCCGCTTCAAGCAGTTTTATCGACTTATGGTTCATAAGCATTATAATCAGCAAAACCAGCACATACATAAAAAGCGCGGGCATTCTGTACGGAGCGAAAATATCCATACAAACCACAAACGGAATGATAGCCGAGCAAATTATGCAATACCACGACAAAAGCTTGTGTTTATTGCATTTTACGGCGTTTATAAGTTCGCAAGTACCCACAGCGGAGAAGAAAGCGATAACCGCCATATAAAGATAGCTGTTGTCGAAAATCAGAACACCTACGCCAACGATTATTCCTACAACAGCGGAAACAATTCTCGTAACCATAGAAAGCCTCTCGGATAAATTTACTATTGTCAAAAATGCCGATTATCAGCATTAAATTCCGCCAAATCTTCGGTTTCTCGCGGAATATTCCGTAACAGCAAATTCAAGATTTTTTTTGGTGAAATCGGGCCAAAGAACGTCCATAAACACAAACTCCGCGTATGCCGCCTGCCATATAAGGAAATTTGAAAGCCGTTGTTCTCCGCTAGGTCTTATCACCAAATCAAGCGGCGGCATCTCTGAAGTATAAAGCAACTCTTCAATGGAATTTTCCGTTATCTGTTCGGGTGAAATTTCACCGTTGACAGCCTTTTTTGCAAGTATCCTCGCGGCATTCGTTATTTCGTCGCGTCCGCCGTAATTCAGCGCAACCCCCGCAATAAAGCCCGTGTTTTCCTTTGTGGTTTCCATTATATCGAAAAGTTCGAGCCTTATATCCTCCGCAAGCTGAGAAATATCTCCGATAAATATAAATCGGACATTGTCCTTTGCATAGGTGCGTATATCCTTGATATAACGCCTAAGCAAGTTCATTATTCCCTCAACTTCGTCAGCGGGGCGTTTCCAGTTTTCCGTTGAAAACGCGTAGAATGTAGCGCACTTAACCCCAAGTTCCCTGCACCAGTTTATTGTCTTTTTAAAGACTTCCGCGCCCTTGCTGTGACCGAAATTACGCGGCATTCCGTGTTTTTTCGCCCACCTGCCGTTTCCGTCCATAATAAATCCTATATGCGCGGGGATTTGTTTTTCTTCCATCAGATTGACATAATTTCCTTATCTTTTTCTTCGCCGATTTTATCGACCTTTTCAATATATTTGTCAGTCAGCTTCTGAATATCCTTTTCAGCCTCTTTAACATCATCTTCGGTTATTTCGCCGGCTTTTTTCTTCGCCTTTATCTTATCCATTCCGTCGCGGCGAACATTTCTTACCGCAACTTTGCTTTCCTCGCAGGTCTTGCTGACGGTCTTGCACAACTCCTTACGGCGTTCCTCTGTAAGCTGAGGGAAAACAATTCTCAAAACAGAACCGTCGTTTGTGGGGTTTATTCCGAGGTCGCTTGCCTGAATTGCCTTTTCAATAGACTTAAGCTGTGTTTTATCATACGGCGTTACAACAAGTATCCTTGCCTCTGCAACGGAAATCGACGCCATCTGATTTATGGGAGTAGGCGTTCCGTAATACTCTACCGTAATTCTGTCAAGAACCGCGGGATTTGCTCTTCCCGCGCGGATTGACGCAAGTTCGTTCCCAAGCGCGGTAATGCACTTTTCCATTTTTTGTTTTGTGTTTTCGATAACCTCTTTCATAGTTATCCTCCTGTCATTACTGATTTATTACAAGCGTTCCTACCGGCTTGCCCACAACCGCGTCATAGATATTGTCCGGTCTGTTGAGATTGAAAACGATTATCGGCACATCATTTTCCGTTGATATGGCGGCGGCGGCGCTGTCCATTACCTGAAGTTTTTTCACCAGAATATCGTGATAAGTTATCGTATCAAATTTTTTAGCGTCAGGATATTTCTTCGGATCTTTGTCATAAATGCCGTCAACCATTGTAGCTTTGAGAATTACGTCAGCTCTAAGCTCTGCGGCTCTCAAAGACGCCGCGCTGTCGGTTGAAAAGAAAGGATTTCCCGTTCCGCATCCGAAAATCACAATTCTTCCCTTTTCAAGATGTCTTAAAGCCTTGCCCATAATAAACGGCTCGGCAACCTGCTGCATTGTGATTGCCGTTTGCACTCTCACAACGCACCCCAAGCCCTCAAGAACGTCCGCGACAAAAAGCGCGTTCATTGTTGTCGCAAGCATTCCTATATGGTCCGCTCTTGCACGGTCTGAACCAACCGCGTCGCGTCCGCGCCAGAAATTTCCTCCGCCGACAACAATTCCTATCTGCGCTCCCGCATCAGCCGTTTTCTTTATGCTCTTGCAGATGTTTTCAACTGTCGGCATATCGAGTCCTGTTTCCTTGTCGCCAGCGAGCGCCTCGCCGCTGAGCTTAAGCAGAACTCTTTTGTACTTCAGAGCCGGTTTATTACTCATTATAATTCCCCCATTAAAATAATCAGTAGTCTAAAACCCTAATCCTACCCAGGACCTCCGCTCCGTCCGACACCTTTTCAAGCGCCGAAACAGCGTTTTTCTCGCTCATAACATCAGTTACAAACGCGAGTTCGTTTTCTTCCTCCTTGTTTGATGACAAATACTTTACGCTGCCGAAAAGAGCCTTTATGACAGCCTTGGTAACGTCAGCGTTTTTCGCTTTCAGCCTTACATAATTAGCGCAGGTGAACTCGTCAAACGGGCGAATGAAACTTTGCTCACTGTCAGCCCAGCCCAGCGACCGGCTTGTTTCGGTATGCTTTACAGCCGAAACAATGTCGCTTACCACGGCGCTTGCCGTCGGCAATTTTCCCGCGCCCTTTCCGTAGAACACCACATCACCCGTAGCGTCGCCGCGTACAAGTATTGCGTTAAACACGTCGCTTACTCCGCTTAGCTGGCTTTCGTCCTTGATTACCGCGGGGAAAACTCCGATTGAAATATCGTTGTTTTCTTCGCGGCGCGCGCAGCCGATAAGCTTTATCTTAGCGTCAAAGCTGTCCATGTACTCAACATCAGCAAGTGTGACATTTGTAATGCCCTCGGTATGAACGTTTTCGGGATAAACATGACGTCCAAACGCAAGCGACGCAAGAATACAAATCTTCCTGCATGCGTCAACACCCTCAACGTCAGCCGCGGGATTTCTCTCGGCATATCCCAGCTGTTGAGCGATTTTAAGCGCTTCGTCAAATCCCATTCCGTCACGGAACATTTTTGTAAGGATAAAGTTGGTTGTGCCGTTTAATATACCCGCAATCGCGTCTATCTCATTTGCTTCAAGGCAGGCGTGAATAGGCTTTATGATGGGTATTCCGCCGCCTACGCTTGCCTCAAAGAAGAAATTGACGTGATTTTCCTGGGCAATCTTTAAAAGTTCCGCGCCTTTTTTCGCGACAAGTTCCTTATTTGATGTTACAACGCTTTTTCCTGCCATAAGCGAAGATTTCACGAAGTCATACGACGGATTTATACCGCCTATAACCTCGGTAACAACTCTTACTTCGGGATCGTTTAAAATAACGTTGAAATCCTTTACAAATTTATCGGCATAAGGGCTGTCGGGAAAATCGTGCAAATCGAGGATATATTTTATATCAAGTTCTTCTCCCGCCTTTTTTTCGAGGTTTTCTTTGTTTTTATAAAAAACCTCAACCGTACCCGAACCGACCACGCCGTAGCCAAGAACGGCAATTTTCTGCATAGTTTAACAATCCTTTCCTTGTAATTAACATTTATACTATATTATTATACCACATTTGGAATTTTATTGCAATAGCAATTTAAAAAAAACTTTTCAGGCGGAAGTTTTTGATTTAGCAACACATTTTTTGAGGGTAACAAGCAATAGTATGATACCCGCGCCCGTCAGCATATGCCCTATTCCCGCTATTCCCGAAATCGCAGCATTTGCGCCTTTTGAAAGTTCAGCACCAGTAACCTCGAAAAC
>CANQOJ010000028.1 GCA_947625455.1 uncultured Clostridia bacterium
AAGAGCATCATACACCTCGCGTTTTGCCTGCTCGTAAGGTACGTTATCCTCAATCCCGCTGACAATGGGCGTATATAAGTCATATGCGTGAAGCTCCAAAAGTCCGAGAGCCTTTTTGCGCAGTTTAACGTATCTGTGCATAAGCCCGAAATTATCGTGAACAGCGTCAATAAGGCTGTGATAAACCTTTGTATCTACCTCGTTTTCCTCAAGAGCCATTTCAAGCGTACTTGAATATTTCCTTGCTCTCGCGCGAAATTCCAGCGTTTTCACCTGCGCAGAAAGCATTGCCGCCGAAGTGTTTTTAAAACCCTCGTAGGTGTGATAAAGCGCGTCAAACGCTGACTTTCTAAGCACCCTGTCTGTACTTTGCACAAGGGGAATATAGCTTTCGTGCGTCAGCTGATGTGAATTTCCGTCTTTATCTACCGCGTCGGGGAATTTCAAATCCGCGTCGTTGAACATTGAGAAAATCGTTTCGGGAGTTCCCATCATCTCCCCTGAAAGCGCCATTAAACGCTCCTCATTTTCAGAAAGTATATGCTTACGCCTTTTCCGTATTCTGTCAAGTGCTCTGCGGTAGAGTTCAAGTTCGGGATTTTCCTTGAAGAACATCTCCATACGCTCGTCGGGAATTTCAAGTATTTCGGGAATAACAAACGCCGCCGCTCCCGAAATCTTTACGAGAAGCATTTCTGTCCGCCCGCACATATCCTGATATTTAGCGTTTCTTGTGTCCTCGTCGCCTTTGCGCTGTGCATAGTTCATCAGGCTGTCAAACAACAGCGTGAGTTCATCGTCAAGCTTCAGATATTCAAGCAGTTTTTCCGCACTGCCAAGCTTACCTTTGAACCCCGCGATTTTATCAGCGTACTCCCCCGCTTTTATAAAATCCTTTTCCCAGAGTTCGTCGCTTGCGTAAATATCTTCAATTGACCACTTGTTTTCAGCGGAAACGTCCGCTCTTTCGGGTATTCTTTCCGGCATAAAATTCTCCTTATCTCTTTCGTCTTTCAGCTAAGAATATTCCCATATCTTTCAGCATTCCGGGAATATCGTAAATTGTCTTTCCGCCGACAGTTACGGCAAAGCTCTCTGCGGGGTGTTCATCAGATACAATATCCCATGCGCAGATATAATTATCCGTTTTCGGAATATCATGTTCAACAAAAAACAGTTCGTATTTTTCGGGATTTCTGCTGAACAAAACGATAGCATTGTATTCAACCGAGAAAAATTCATCACCGCTGTTATGACACCCAAACCCGAACGCCGCAATTCCGTCGCTGTACAGAATATCTCCCGCGCGCGCCAGAACATCCGTCGCTTCCGACTGCGTTAACCCGTCGATATAATAAACGTCCGTGTGAAGCGAATGTTCTATATCAGGCTCGTCGTTTTTGTTTGTGGGAAGTTCAAGAATAAAGAACAGCGGTTCATCATGCATACTTATGAAATGCGTCAGCATAGCGGGCAGTTTATCAGCGCCGACATTTGCCATAACCCTGTCGTCAGCGAGAGTATAACACTCAAAAAGCCGTTCTGGAAACGGAACTTTACACCCGCTTCGCATAAGCAGTTCTTTCATATATCCTCCATTAGTGCATTCTCTTGCCTATCTTGGCTTTGATAAGCTTTTCATAGAACGGTCTGAAATAGCCGAGGAAGATGTCGTAAGCGGTAAATGCGAACAGCGCCAAGAATACGAGAACAAGCGTGCTGTATTTTCCGAACTCGCCTGAATCTTCCAAAAGCTGAGTCATGCCGAAAACGAAAATCAGCACCGAATAGCACCCCGTAAGTGCCACAGCGCACAGAACCACTTTCACCAGACCTCTGAGCAAACGCACTTTTATTTTCTGGATATACTCCCTCAATATCGGATAATATCCCAGCAGGAATATGAACATCATTGCCACTTCATAATTAGAAGTGATAAGCAGGCACAGCAATCCCACCGCGATATAGCTTACAAGTCCGTATTTGACGCCAAGTTCTTCTCTTATTACATACACAAGAACCCCCGCAAATGCGGGAGTTACATACTCAAACGTCGGTACAAACCCGAAAACAAACATCAGCGCAAGCGCAAGCCCGCTCATAACACCGCAAAGCGATACAACATATCCTATGCTCCGTGGCTTTTGTGACGACATATTATCCGCGCCCCTGTCCGTAAAATTCCATGCTCTTTTCTTTCTGTATTCTTCCGTCTTTCAAAAGCTCACGCAATGTATCTATGTCATCATTCACCATAGCATCGCGGTATTCAGTGAGCGAATGAATAATGTTGTTCACCTCGAACAAAAGCGCGTCTTTGTTGCACATAAAAAGCCCCGACCACATTTCCTCATTAAGGTACGCTACTCTTGTCAAATCAAGAAAGCTCCCCGCTGAAAAACCGTCTGCCTTAAGCAATGACGGGCTTTTTACATATGCGTTTGAAACAACGTGCGCAAGCTGTGAGGTATACGCGATATTTCTGTCATGCTGTTCGGGCGTAGCTATAACGACCTGTCCGAAATTCATGCACGCGCCCAAAGTTGACACCAAATCTACAGCTATCTGCGGGGTGTTTTCGGTAGGCGTTATTATAAAGCTTGCTTTATTGAACAGTTCAGCGCTTGAATAGTCAAACCCCGAATGTTCTGTTCCCGCCATAGGGTGTGTTCCTATAAAGATAACGCCGTTTTCTTCAAGCACAGGCGTACAGTTATTTACAATATAACCCTTTACGCCGCAAATATCCATTACTATTGAGCCTTTTTTGAACTTATCGGCGTTTTCTTTCACGAACTTTACTATTGAAAACGGGTACAGCGCGATAACCGTAAGATTTGCCTCGCACAGTCTGTCAACGCTTATTTCCTCGTCAATTGCGCCTGCTTTAAGCGCTTTGCTTATCGTTTCCTTATCGGTATCAATGCCCATTATATGGTGAAAAGTGTTGGCTTTCAAGGCTTTGCATATAGATCCGCCTATAAGCCCCAGACCGACAACAGCTATATTCATTTTCATTTCCCCTATCAGTTCGCATAAACCTGTTCTTCAGTTATGTGAACAAACTCTGATATATATTGTAATTATACCATATTTTTCTTGGAAATGCAATAGGTTTTCAGAAATATTAACGTTTTTTATCCAAATTTCTTGTTTTAAAATAAAAGGGCGCATTTTACTGCGCCCCATATTTTTAAAATCAAGCCTTGCCGACAGAACCGAACAGTTCCATTTTCTCCTTAACGGTAGCCTTAATAGCCTCCGCGCCGGGAGCGAGGAGTTTGCGCGGATCAAATCCCTTGCCCTGCTGGTCCTTGCCTGCTTCGATGTACTTTCTTGTCGCATCGGCAAACGAAAGCTGACATTCGGTGTTTACATTTATCTTCGCAACGCCGAGAGAGATTGCTTTCTTTATCATCTCAGCGGGTATACCCGTACCGCCGTGGAGAACAAGAGGCATATCACCGACTTCTTTCTTTACTGCCTCAAGAGTTTCAAACGAAAGTCCGGGCCAGTTTGCGGGATATTTTCCGTGAATGTTTCCTATGCCCGCCGCAAGCATTGTAACGCCTAAGTCAGCAATAGCCTTGCACTCCTTGGGATCGGCGCACTCACCCATGCCTACAACTCCGTCCTCTTCACCGCCGATTGAACCGACTTCGGCTTCAATTGAAATTCCCAGAACATCACAGGTATTAACGAGAATTTTCGTCTTTTCAATGTTCTCCGCGATAGGATAGTGAGAGCCATCGAACATTATTGAAGAAAATCCTGCTCTTATGCACTTCTGTGCGCCCTCAAACGTACCATGGTCAAGATGAAGCGCAACAGGCACGGTTATGTTCATTTCTTCGAGCATTCCGTTTACCATTCCGACAACGGTCTTAAATCCCGTCATATATTTGCCTGCGCCCTCCGATACGCCCAGAATAACCGGCGACCTCAACTCTTCGGCAACAGCAAGAACAGACTTCGTCCATTCGAGGTTATTGATGTTGAACTGACCGACAGCGTATTTTCCGTCACGCGCCTTGTTCAGCATTTCTTTTGCGGAAACCAACATAGAAAAAAATCTCCTTTAAATTTAAATTTGGGATTATAAATCCATAAGGTAATTATATCACAATTTCCACAAAATTTCAAGGGCTTTTACATATTTTTTCTTCAAAAATCACAAATTTTGCAGAAAATACTCACCGACAAAACATTCGGCAAAAGAGAAGCTCCGAAAACGGCTTTGTTGAGCCATTTGCGAGAAATAAACCGCTGTCAGCAATAAATCTGATAACAACTGCACAAACTGAGTATTACATACTTGACATTTAAAAAGTATTGAAGTATAATTGTATTGCCGACCAAACATTCAGTCCGACCGTTTTATAAATGGAGAGTTTTACAATGATGTATATAGCAATATGTGATGACAATAAGACTACGCTTGACTTTTTAAAGGAAAAAATTAGCGACATTCTAAGCAATAACGGCATAGATAACGAAATAAGCGAATTTCAGTCCGGACAGGATTTTCTTGAATGTCACATGAAAAAACCGCTTGACGTTGTTTTTCTTGATATTGTAATGCCAAAACCAAACGGGTTTGAAACCGCAAAGCAAGTAAGAAAAATCTCGCGGGATACTTACATCATATTTATTACTACTGAAAGCAGCCTTGTATATGAAAGTTTCGATTTTCAGCCGTTTTATTTTATTCCTAAAAACAAGCCTAAAATTACCGAAGAAAAACTTAAGGCTGTTATCGACAAACTCCTGCTGTATATGTCAGCAACGGAAAAGGTAATGATTTCGGGCGCTTATGAAGATAAAAAATATGTTTCACCCGAGAAAATCCTGTACATAAAAAGCAGTATCAATAATGTTGAGTATCATTTAATTGACGGCACAGTAAGGTCTGTCCGCGGAAAGCTTGACGATATTTTAAAATCTCTTAACGCTTATATTTTTGCGAGAACTCATAATCGTTATATTGTAAATATGAGCCACATTGATGATACGGATTATCCTAATATGGAAATAAAGCTTGATAACGGAGAGCTTATCGGGATAAGCAGAGGTTATAAAAAGGAATTTGAGGAATTATATCTGAGGTTTATGCGAAATTTTAGTTAGGAGCTGTACTATGCAGAATGTGATGTGGATATTACTTGAAACAGCGACAAATATTCTTGAGTCATTTTTGTGTATTCACTTTTTAATCGGTGCGTTTGACGGGAAATTCAGAGTTTTGAACTTAAAAAAGGTGTATATAATCGGCATCGTTGGCTATACGGTAGTTATTACCGTGTTAAATAAAATCACAGAATATGAGGGTTTATTAGGCTTGATATACGGCGTTTATTTTATTATATTTTCATTGATATTTCTTCGCGGTTCAATATTAAAAAAGATTTTTGTTTCGATACTGACACTTATATGCCTTATAAGTACTGCTACGGTTTCCGGAAATATATTGTTTTCGGTATTTAACGGCGACCCGATGACGATTTACACCGAGCAAAGTTTTGAAAGATTTATTTTTATGATATTCGGCATAGCGTTATTGGCGTATGTTTTAGCCTTTTTATCGCGTTTTATCAATGTTAAAAGGGATACGTTGAAACCGAAAGAATTGGTGTTGATATTATCTGTTTTGAGCATTTCATTTTTCATTGTTGCCATATTGCAAGTATTGATACTTACCGAAAATATCTGCAGGGAAAATCTCAATTTACTTATGTTATCCGAATTCGGAATGATTTTAATAAATATTTTATGTTTTTATATAACTGTAAATCTTAATGAAACACATATACGAGAAGAACAGTTGATGATTGATAAAAGACGGAGCGAGTATAATCAGCAATATGCCGAAACGGTTAAAGAACAGTACAATCAAACCCGCAGACTTCGTCACGATTTAAAGCAATACGCGGGGACTGTGCTTGCGCTTTTAAATGACGGGAAAATTGACAAGGCGAGAGAGATCGCCGAAGAGCAATGCGAAAGCCTCTCGAAAATTGAAACTGTAATAAACACGGGAAATGATTTTCTAAACGCTATATTAAATTCAAAACTTTCTCTTGCCAAGTCAAACGGGATAGATGTTCTGTGCAGTGTTGAAAATAATATTTCGGGGATAGAGGACATTGACTTGTGCAGTCTTATCGGAAATCTTCTTGACAATGCAATTGCGGCGGCGGAAAAATGCGGCGGTGAACTTCGCCTGATAGAAGTGAAAATCTTGTCAGTCAAAAGCAGGCTTACCGTTGTCGTAAGAAACAGCATACCTCACTCGGTTTTAGAAGAAAATCCAAAGCTGAAAAGTACAAAACAAGATAATGTTAATCACGGATTTGGAATTAAAACAATAAAATACATTGCCGAAAAATATAACGGAAAATTTGATTTTTACGAAGAGGGCTTGACTTTTGTCAGCCGTGTGGAATTGCGCAGAGTGATGTAAAACCGAATATATCCCGCCGCATCGACAGTTGACAGTTGACAATGAAAAGTGTACAGTAGTAGGTGTCCGCTCCGCGGATTATTTAAATTGTGTTCATATTAAAAGAGCGTAAACCCATCTGTAGGTCTACGCTCTACTAATCTAAAAACAATCTAATCACATCTGCGGAGCAGATACCGCAACTGTATACTGTCCATTGTAAACTGTCAACTGACTACAGGCGGGATTTTTGCTGATATTCTTGCAAAACTTCACAAGATACGACCATACTTCACAAACCTGTTGACAAGCAAAAATAAATATTGTATAATTCAGGCAGTTATATGAAAGGAAGCCTAATCATGAAAGAAATCAAAAATTTAACTGTTACAGCCTTGGCGTTACTCACGGCAATATGCCTTTCCGCCTGCGAAAGCGTTGATAAAAGACCTGTTTCCTCCGCAAATTCCCAAACAGCAGGTGAAAACTCCGCCGATAATTCAACAAACTTTGGGGAATTTTCGGCTTCAATAAAAGAACCCGAAGATATTCCCGAAAGCTGCGGCATATATACACTTAGTCAAAAACGATTTTCCGAGCAGGATATACTGAAACTGTTCAGTGAAGTACCTCAAAAAACCGACAACAGCACTGATACAGAATTGTTTTTATATGACACGGACAATGAACACGGTCAGCTCAATGACGGAAATCTTCTGTTTGAAACCAAAAAAGCGCAGAACTTGCTTGATACGGCTTATTCATCTCTTTCGCTGAACGATAACGCAGAGCAATTTATAAGCGCGGACGCCGAGCTTGATTTTGCGTCGCGTGATGAAGTTATAAGCAGCGTAAAAACCGAGCTTTCCGAAAAGTTCGGGATAGAGCCCGAAAAATGGTATGCGTTCACATTCAATGCTGTTTCAAAAGAGGGCGTAGACCATTTTAAGCAGGAAGTGAACCGTGTTGCAAATGATGATACAACAGACAGTTTTGACCATCAGAAAGATATAGAAAGAGCCGAACGCGTAAACGCTTATGAAAGCGAGGATTTTTACTATATTTCAATCAAGTTCAGAATTGATGATATTCCGTTATATACGGGCGTCATCTTCAACTACGGAAACGATCCCGGCAATGTTATATTCGGGTCTGACTGTTATATTATCTATACCAAAAACGGCATTGAACTGCTTTCGTGCTACCGTATGAAGGAAATAAGCTCGTCGCAGGGCAATGAAACAATTATTGAGGCTGACAAAGCAAAAGAGCTTATCACGCAGAAATATGACTCTATAATTGTTGATGGAAATATAAACGTTTACGATATGCAGTTAGTTTATCTGCCGCTGCCGAAAAATGATCTCGGAACCCGTTACAGCACCTTTGAGGCGCGTCCTTATTATGCGTTTTACTGTACTCAGACGGTAAACGTTGAAGGTACGGTAATTGAGCAAAACTTTATTTCATATTTTGACGCAGTCACTGGCAAAGAATTTGGTACAGAACGTCACTGAAAGGACGATTTGCAATGAAAGAATTATGGGGAACTTTCACAACATACCTCAGACGAGGAATATTTTCTCCGCAGTTTTTTATCTGCACAGGGATATGTTCGCTTATGCTGATGTTCTTTGTTTATGAACAGTATACGAGCGAATATTATGTTCTGCCGGGGTTGTATTCCTTTTTACAGAAAGCCGACAATTCAGCCAGCGTTTATTTGGTAATGATGATAACGGTTTTCCCCGCTGCAATGCTTTTTTATGACGACTGGACAAGCGGAAATTTTAAATTTATCATCTCCCGCGTCGGCAGGAAGAAATATGTTACAGCCGTTACTCTTGCGGCGGGAATAACAGCGGCGGCAGTTATGATTTTGTCATATATGATATTTTCCGCGATCGTTCTGCTGAAATTTCCCGCAGTACCCGATTTAGACACCGAAACTCTGCGTGCATACAGCCTCGGATTTCCGAACAGCGGATTGCTTTATACGGGAAACGCTTTTTGGTGCTATCTTCTGTATTTTATTACAAGAGGAGCAATGTCGGCATTTTTTGCGGTTATTGCTGTATTCCAGTCGATGATCATAACCAACAAGCACCTTACGGTAATTTCACCCGTACTTGTTTATATTCTTTATTTCAGCTTTAATCTGTACTACATATTCCCCTCTTTGGCGAACCCGTTTGTCTTATACCGAAACGGATATAAGCTGTACCTTGATTTTGGAGGAACACCCGAAGGAAGTCTGTTTTCCCCTGTTGCGGGCTTATATCCTTTGATATTCACGGTCATTATTGTTATCGTATTGTCAATAATTCAAACCTTGATACTCCGCAAAAAAATGAACAGGGATATATGATAAACGGGGGGGATTATTGATGTCAGCATTAAGAATTACAAGAATAAACTTATACAAACACTTGACAACGGTAAATTTCTGGACGCCGTTTATACTTGCCGCAGCGGCGGTTTTTGAGTTTACCTCATCGCTTAAAGAAATGGCGGCGTTTTATTCCGTTCCCGTAAACGGGTTTTCTGCTTTGTTTATTATGACAAGTCCGAACTCTGTATTTATAATCTTTATGGGCGTTTTCATAATGTTCTGCGACTTGCCGTTCAAGGATAATCAGCAAATGTTTCTTATATCCCGAAGCGGTAAAAGAGCGTGGATATTCAGTCACATTTTTTATGTGATTTTTGTAAGTCTTATATACTTCTTGTTTATTTTTCTATGTTTCTGCGCGGCATTGTTCCCACATATAGCCTTGGACGCGGAAAGCTGGGGAACAATTATCCGGACGATCGCCGCGACAAATGCTGCACAAACGTTTGTACTGCGCTTTAATGTGCAGCAGAATGTGCTTTCGGATTTTACACCTCTGGATGGATTTACTTATACATTCATAACGGTTTTAGGTCTTTCAATTCTGATAGGACTTGTTGTAATGACGTTAAACCTTATTCTGAAACGGAATATCGGCGTTATTGTGTCTGGTGCTGTCGTATTTATGTATCTTGTTGCAAACGTTATTCAAACAGACATTATATATTATTTTTCACCGCTCCATTGGTGCTCAATTAAAATTGCCGATAAAAACGGAACAACGACTTATCCCGATATGCCGTGGATAATTATCGTGATGAGTGTGTGGTTTATAATTGAACTTGCCGCGCTGTTCATTTACGGGTCAAAAAAGATAAGGTTTGCTTTGGATACAAGGGAGGACATAAGATGAGCGTTATTGAAGTGAAGAATGTAGTAAAAAAATGGGGTAACAATACAGTTCTTAATTCTGTAGACCTTGAAGTAGACAGTTCTGAAATTGTCGGCATAATCGGTCACAACGGCAGCGGAAAAACAGTGCTTATGAAGTGCATATGCGGTTTTATCACGCCTGACAGCGGTGAGATAATCGTCAGCGGAAAGCGTTTAGGACGTGATATTGACATACCGAAAAATATAGGGCTTATAATTGAAACGCCCGGTTTTCTGCCGAATTTCAGCGGACTTAATAATCTTCTTCAGCTTGCAAAAATACGCAATAAACTCACAAAAGACGACGTTCGGGCGGTAATGAATAAAGTAGGTTTAAATCCCGATGAAAAAAAGCACGTCGGGAAATATTCGCTCGGTATGCGTCAGAGGCTCGGAATTGCCCAGGCAATAATGGAAAACCCCGATATACTTATTCTTGACGAGCCGATGAACGGACTTGACAAAGACGGAGTTGAGGATATGCGGGAGTTGTTCCTTTCGCTGAAAAACGATGGTAAAACAATAATTATGGCGTCGCATAACCCGACGGATATCGACGTTTTATGTGACAGGGTTTTTGAAATAACAAAGGGCGTTCTCAAAAAGGTAAGATAAATTGTTGTTACTGTTTCCTTAAAATATACGGATAATCTCCCAACACACTATTTGTGTCGGGAGATTGATTTTTAATCTTATTATTTTTGGCAACAATTACACTGCTTTTCTGTCATATCGGATAAAACTCCTTATCCTCATCGGTGCGGTTTGTCCAGGCGGGAAGATTGTCGAGGCTTGCGTTTTCAATATTGAAAACGAACACCTTTTCTATCTTCACGGTTTGCCCGCCGTTGTCGGCAGAGCCTTTTAGCGTTACCGTCAGCGTCTTTCCCCCGTCGTTGTTTACTTCATAGTCTGTAAGCTGTACGCCGTCTTTGTATTTTCCTGCCATAAAGACTGCGTATGCGTATATGGGGGAGTTTACGGCGTCGTAAACATCAAGGTTTTTCATTCCCAAATCAAACGGTGCCGAATAATTTCCGCCCTCTGAAAGCATAAGCTTATTGCCGAAAACAGGGATATTAAGATAAGAGTTTCCGGTATGACTTTGCCGGCTTACATAATCAAAGCTTACGGCATTATAATTGACATAAAGAACAGCGAATGTTACCGCGCCCGCGAGGACGACTGCCGTAAGCGCTATAATCAGTATCTTAGCGGTTCTGTTCATAATATCACCTCCTTTCGATTTTCATTATAGCATAAGGACATCAAAACTGCGCAAAAAAATGGTCAATATTTCGTCAAGATTTTGTGTTGTATTGACTTTTCCAGAAAATTATGCTATTCTAGAAGCTAGAGATTAAGAGGCTAGAAGCTAGAATTTTAGTCAAAACAAGGTTGAAAAATCAACTCTAGCCTCTAGCTTCTTAATCTCTAGCATCTAGAATGGAGAAATTATTATATGCCTGATATATTAATAATAGACGACGATTTGCATATAGGCAATCTTTTGGAGGAATCGCTCAAAAACGCTGATTACAGCGTATCGCGGGCATTTACGGGAAAAGACGCTTTGCAAATTCTGTCAACGGAAAAACCCGATCTGATACTGCTTGATTTAATGCTTCCCGAACTTAGCGGAGAAGAATTACTTCCGTTGATTCGGGATATTCCTGTTATTGTAATAAGTGCGAAAATCGACGTTTCAAACAAGGTGGATCTGCTGCTCGGAGGAGCGGCAGATTATGTTACAAAGCCGTTTGATATGCGTGAACTGCTAGCGAGAATTGCTGTTCAGCTTCGTAAAAACGACAAAAACGAACTGACATTCCGCGACCTTACTTTATATGCCGACACGCTTACCGTTAAAGTCGGCAACACCGAAATCCGCCTTACCAGAACGGAATGTGCAATTTTAAAACTGCTTATGCAAAACCCCTTAAATCCTGTGGGAAAATCCGCAATGCTTGAAAAAATAAGCGCGGACACTCCCGACTGCACCGAGCGTTCTCTGAAACAGCATATCAGCAATATCCGCAAAAAATTGCAGTCGGTAAACGGAGAGGACTATATTGAAGCGGTTTACGGTATCGGCTTTAAGATGAAATCTTGACGAAATATTGACCTTTTCTTTATTTACTTCTTAGCTGTTATGTGATATAATAAAGACAGACTGTATAGAAAGTTCCAGATGCTAGGAAGAAGTCCTGCGGCTAGGCTTTGTGCCTGCCGCAGGGCTTCTGACGACGCAGATGGGGCTTTATATACAGTCTGATAAAAGAGGAGGTTGAATATATGGACTATGTTCTGAAAACCGATAATTTATGCAAGAACTATCGCCATTTCAAGGCTCTGAACGGGCTTACAATGAATGTTCCCAAAGGCGCGATATACGGCTTTGTCGGAAAGAACGGTGCAGGAAAGACAACGCTTATCCGTCTTATCTGCGGACTGCAACGCCCTGCAAGCGGAGAATTTGAGCTGTACGGCGTTAAATCCACGAACAAGGCTATTTACAAATCCCGCAGAAGAATGGGCGCGGTTGTTGAAACTCCGTCGATATATCTTGATATGACAGCGCAGGAGAATTTAAAACAGCAGTATCTTATGCTCGGACTGCCGAGTTTTGACGGCTTGCGGGAAATTTTAGAACTTGTCGGACTTGGCGATACGGGAAGAAAAAAGGCTAGGAATTTTTCACTAGGTATGCGGCAGCGCCTGGGAATTGCTATGGCATTATGCGGAAATCCCGATTTTCTTGTGCTTGACGAACCGATAAACGGACTTGATCCGCAGGGTATAATTGAAATCCGAGAACTTATTCTGAAGCTCAACCGTGAACAGCAGATAACTGTCCTTATTTCAAGTCACATACTTGACGAATTGTCTAAACTTGCCACACATTACGGGTTTATCGACAGCGGAAGAATTATCAGGGAAATGAGCGCGGAGGAACTTGAAACTGCCTGCCGCAAGTGTTCAAAGTTTAAAGTTTCGGATACGAAAACGCTTGCTCGTGTGCTTGACGGTATGGGCATTGAGTACAAGATACTCTCCGATAATCTTGCTGACGTTTACGGCAAGCCGAATATAACCCGCCTTACGCTCGCTCTTTATGACGAAGGCTGCGAAATAATTTCAATAGATGAGCATGACGAAAGCCTTGAAAGCTTTTATATCAATCTGGTGGGAGGTGAGAAAAAATGAGTAGTCTGTTATCTGCGGGGATTTACCGCTATAGAAAATCCGCTGTATTCTGGGTAATGCTGTTGACAGCGCTTATTTTAGGGTTAATTACGGGAGCAATTGCCGATTCGAGTGCACATCTTAACGCCACCTATTTGTTCGGGCTGTTTTTGATAACAGCTATCCAAATCTCTCTGATAATCGGCGCAGAATTTACCAACGGTGCTTTCCGCAACAAACTTATCGCAGGTCACAGCAAGGGCGAGGTATTCTTATCAGAACTTCTGCTTTCGTTGACTTCCGCAACAGTTTTGTTTATAATGCATTACGGAGCATTCGTTTTGTTCAATCTCAGCCGGTTTGATAATCTTGATGCAGGCGAAATTGCACAGATTGTTTTCGGGGCATGGCTTATGCACCTCGCCTTTGCCGCGATATGCGCAACAGTTTGCTTTTTCATTCCGTACAATTCGGCGATCGCGGCAGTCGTGAATATCATTCTGGTGATTGTGATGATGTTTACCGTTTCGGAGCTGCACCTAAAGCTAAACGAGCGGGAATATAACACCGTGTATGTCGCAGATGAAAACGGAAATATGGTACCCAAGGACGAAATAAATCCCGATTATATCCCTCCCGACAGCGCCGAATATGCCGTTATTCACGCGGCTTATTATCTTATGCCGTGCGGACAGCTTAATGATTATCAATATGCGCTGGCGGAACTTTGGAATGACCGTGAGCCGAATGAAAAATATCTGGAGGATTTGAAAACCGCGCCCATATATTCATTTGCAGCAATGATATTGTTTTCAGCTATGGCATATATTTGTTTTCGCAAAAAAGATTTGAAATAAAGAGGTATTTAAATGGTTTACGGTTTGTTGTGTATTGCAATTATCGTCATTATCGCGCTATGCCTTAAGATTTTTTATATGAGGAAAGCTGCCGCTGAAATAGCCGAGGCGTTTGCTGACAGACTGAAAACCGATACAAATACGCTTATCGACATTTCAAGCCGTGACAAGAAAATGCGCGCTCTTGCTGACAGCATAAACCGCGAACTTAAAATTCTCCGCCGTGAGCATCACCGCTATACACAGGGCGACAAAGAGCTGAAATCCGCCGTAACAAACATCTCTCACGATCTGCGCACTCCGCTTACGGCAATCTGCGGCTATCTGGATATGATGAAAAGCATGGAAATGCCCGAAAAAATATGCAATTACCTGGATATTATAGCCAACAGAGCGGAGCTGATGAAACAGCTGACGGAGGAGCTTTTCGGGTATTCCGTTATACTCTCATCTGACGGCAATTCCGAAAAGGAAGAACTCTCCGTAAATCGTGTGCTTGAGGACAGCATTATGGGATATTACGCGGCGCTCAGCGAAAGGGGAATTACCCCAAAGGTGCAGATAACCGAACGGGAAATTGTGAGAACTCTGAACCGCGCCGAGTTGTCGCGCGTGTTCTCAAATCTTTTGAACAACGCGATTAAATACAGCGACGGAGATTTGGATATAACGCTGTCGGACGAGGGAATTGTTACTTTCTCCAACACCGCAAAGGCACTGTCCTCTGTAGAAGTTGAGCGTCTGTTTGACCGCTTTTATACAGTTGAAGCCGCGAGAAATTCAACGGGGCTTGGTTTGTCTATTGCGAAAACGCTTGTTGAACGGGCGGGCGGGAGCATAACTGCGGAGTACTCTGAAAATAGGCTGATAATCACCGTGGGCTTTTAGAGGTAAGAGATTAGAGGTAAGAACCAAACTCTTACCTCTTATCGCTGTTCAAACCCTCCTTCGTTTTATCCCGTTTGTTGATACAAAGAATTTTATAACTATCATCACCGCAATTCCCGCGAGCGCTCCTGACCAAATAAGCGCATCTGATACCGCTCCGCTCTGCGCGTTCAGCAACGGCATAGCTTCAACGGGCAGGATAACCGAAAGCGGGCGGAATATCTCAATACCCATGTAAATATACAGCAATGACGGCAGAAGCATAACGCCAGTTGAAGTAATATAAGCCGTCTCTTGTCGGCGGAACAAATCTGAAATGAAAAGTACAATTATCGCTCCGCAGAACAAGCACAGCCAACGATAGACATACAAAAGCACCAGCCAGACGCTGACAGAGCAGTTCAGCGGAAATTCCGTCAGCATGGAGAGATTTCGCACCGAAGCATTCCAAGCTGAAATTTCAAAATTCGTTATCAGCGTGTAAAATTCCATTCCGTATACAACGCCCCACACGATTGTCGTCATCAGCGCTGAAAGTATCAGTTTGCGGAATATAAGCGCACCCCGTCCTCTAGGTGCAGATTTCAGAAGATACGTCATTCCCGACTGACGCTCATATGTCATACTTCCCGCAAGCAGGAGCGTTAAAGCTAATACCGCTAAAAGCGCCGCCTGCTGTTGATTATTCTGTGCGCGGTTTCCGTATACGCTTTCAAACGGCGTTTCATCAATAAGCCACGGGGTAAAGCCGTGTTCGGTACTGAAATTTTTCAGTTCCTCAATACGTTCAAGCACTTTTGAAAGTCCCTCTGCGTTTATCTGCGCCGAGGACGCTTCACGATTGTATTTATCAAGTTCGGCATACTCTATTTCCCCGTTTTCATAGGCAGTTTTTGCGTTCTCGTAAGATGTGAGGATATCGTCTAATCTGTTTTGTTCTTCGTTTATAAGGGCAACAGTGCTGTCGGTTATCTCTCCCGCATATTTGGCGGTGTATTTTGCCGCCGCCTGGTCTGCAAGAGAAGTTATGGGAATTTTTACCGTGTAGGATAATTTCACTGTTGCAAAAATAAGCAGAATTATTATAACAATCCCCTTTTGTATCCACAGCGTTTTGTGAAGTTCCATACCCATAAGGTTTAAGCGGCGCAGGAACTTGTCGGTAACGCTGTTTATCCTGTAAGCTATTTTTCCCAGCAAATCACGCTCCGAGGCGGGTTTCTTGTGACAATGGATATAAATACATATTGCTGCAACGATAAGGCACAGCGGAATAAGTGAAAATTGTGAAATGCTCCGTATTCCCAGCGGATAGGTGAATATATCAATGTTAAGGTAGTTAGTGTATAGGTCAGACAGACTGATGTAAGTAAACAGGTTGAAATATTTAAGGATATTGAACGCGCTCTGCACGGGCAGAAATGTGTATAATCCGTACTCTGCCGCCAATATGCCCGCGGTCACAATTATGGTATATTTCACGTTATTTATAACGGTCAGCATAAGCCACAGTATAAGCGAAATCAGGAACGCCGACGCTATTCTTAAAATAAACCACTTCACAAGAAAACCGCCTACCGAGGAAATCATAGGAAGCTTGCCTAATATTTCCACAGACTGCACCGCCCTGTCTAAACTGTCGATACCGCCGTAAAAATAAAAGCCGAGTATAAGGTCAGTTCCGTACAGCAATACCACTGTGCAGACCGACGATAAAAACAGGATAAGCGTTCTTCTTAACGCCAATTTAAGCCGTCCGTTCGGCGCGGCGTGTACTACGCTCCACAGTCCGGCTTTACGTTCTTCCAAAAATGAAAATGCTATTAGAATAAGCAAAAGCGTCAGAAAATAGTCGGTAAGTGAAAAACTCAAAATAGAGTTTATAGCGCCGTCTGCGCCGAGAGTTAAATTCACATTCTCCAACTTCTTAAATTCGTCCGCCGTTTTTATAATATTGCGTCCCGAAAAACTCTTGCTGTCGTTGAAAATCGAAAAGGTCAGCAGATTTTCCTTGTTCCTTTGTATGTTTTCAAGCCAGTCGCCGTAGCCCGTGAGGTATTCCGTTTGTGCCAGCAGATTATTCACCGCCGCATAATCAAGTCTGTTGTCCTCAGCGGCGGTTTCATAACCCATCTTTGAGGAGAGCGAGGACTTTTCTTTCTCCAACATCTCTTCGGCTTGCTCAGGCGGCATATCCTTTACCCTGCCGAGCCACGACAGATAACGCTGATATGCGGTTTTTGCGTCTATCGGCTCCTGTGCAGATATAAACGAGCCGTCAACAAAAACAAGGCTCCCGCCCGAAATTTCAAGGTTAAGTCCGAAATTATTTTCATACTGCTCACGGGCAAACAGAAAACCGTTAAGCAGTAATATCAATACAACTCCTATGAGCAAGCGGCGTTTTGATAAAATGCGTCTTAGTTCTTTCATATCTCCGCCTCACTCTCCGAGATAATAGAGGTACACATCCTCAAGCGACAGATAATCGGGAACTAAC
>CANQOJ010000029.1 GCA_947625455.1 uncultured Clostridia bacterium
CGGGGTGAATGCCCGTGTTGTCAAGGGGATTTTTGCCGTCGGATACGCGCAGAAATCCCGCGCACTGTTCATATGCCTTAGCGCCTAACTTCTTGACTTTCAAAAGCTGTTTTCTGTCGGTAAACCTGCCGTTTTCCTCTCTGTAAGCCACAATGTTTTTGGCAACTGCCGAGTTAATTCCCGAAATGTACGACAGCAGGGAATATGACGCGGTATTTAAATCAACTCCCACCGCGTTTACGCAGTCCTCTACAACTCCCTTAAGCGCGTCGTCAAGCCTTGCTTTGGGCATATCGTGCTGATACTGACCTACGCCTATTGCCTTTGGATCAATTTTCACAAGCTCCGCGAGCGGATCTTGTAACCTGCGCGCAATTGACACCGCGCTTCTTAATGACACGTCATAGTCGGGAAACTCCTCTGCGGCAAGTTTTGACGCCGAATAAACCGACGCGCCCGCCTCTGAAACCACCATATATTTCACGTTTTCGGGGATTGACTTCAGCATATCCGCGGTGAATTGTTCGGTTTCGCGCGAAGCTGTGCCGTTGCCGATTGCGATTGTGGAAACGTGATGTTTTTCTATCATTGACGAGAGTATTTTCTTCGCTGTCTCAGCTTCGCCCTTTGAGCGCGTAAGGTAAACGATTGCCGTATCAAGCACCTTTCCCGTGCTGTCAACTACAGCGCATTTGCACCCGTGCGCATACCCCGGATCAAGTCCTAAAGTTACGGTATTTTTAACGGGCGGCGCCATGATAAGCTGTCTTAAATTTGACGCAAACACTTTTATCGCGCCCTCTGCGGCGTTTGCCGTAAGTTCATTCCTCACTTCGCGTTCAATTGACGGGAATATAAGCCGTTTGTAGCTGTCCTCGCAGGCATTTCGCACAAGTTCACCGCAAAGGCTTGCGTTCTTCACAAGCTCTTTAACGCACATCTTTTCCCCAACGCCCTCTTCAAGCGATACCGCAACCTTTAACGCTTCCTCTTTTTCTCCTCTGTCAAGCGCCAAAACGCGGTGTCCCGCGATTTTCCCGACAGGCTCTGAAAATTCAAAATAGTTTTGGTAAACATCGCTGCTTTCCTCGGAAACAGCGCTTGACGAGATAATTCCGTGAGCGAAAATCTCCTCGCGGATTTTCTTTCGGAGTTCGGCATTATCCGACAAATCCTCTGCGATTATGTCCATTGCGCCTTGAATTGCGTCATCAGCTGATTTCACGCCCTTTTCTTCATTTATAAAGGCTTCTGCTTCCGTTTTCGGATCAACGGCGGTGTCTTGCTTTAAAATGACCTCCGCAAGCGGTTCAAGTCCTTTCTCGCGCGCAACAGAACCGCGCGTTTTGCGCTTAGGCTTGAACGGGCGGTATATGTCCTCGACTTCTACAAGCGTTTCCGCGTCTGAAATTGCCTTTGCGATTTCGTCCGTCATTTTCTCCTGTTCGGTGATTGACGCGGAAATTTCCTCCTTGCGCTTTTCGAGATTTCTTAGGTAATTCAGCCTGTCCGACAGTTCACGCAAAACCGTGTCGTCAAGCGAACCCGTCTGTTCCTTTCTATAACGCGCGATAAACGGTATGGTCTTGTCGTCGTCGATAAGAGCGACGGTGTTCTCAACCTGTTCACGGCGCAGATTAAATTCTTTTGCCAGTTTTTCGTTAATTTCCATGGTTATCTCCTCAAAAAGTTTTTTGGTTAATTTATCAAGTCGGAGGAAAACCTTTGACTTGATAACAATCTAAATATTATCCGCGCAAGCGGATACCTTTGCTGTACACTGTCCACTTTACCCTGTATACTGACAGCGGTCGTCATGACATTCTAACAACGCTCTTTCAACTCCACAACGCTTATTCTCTCCTGTACTTTTCCATTATCCTGACCGCTGTCCTTATCCCGTCAACCGCTGCCGACATAATCCCTCCCGCGTACCCCGCGCCCTCTCCGCAAGGGTAGAGGTTGTCGGCGCAAAACGCTTCTCCAAGTTCATTCCGCGGTATTCTGACGGGTGAGGAACTTCTTGTTTCAACCGCTGTGAGAATGCTGTCATTGTCGGAAAAGCCCTTTATTTTGCGTTCAAACTGCCGTATTCCTTCCGAAAGGCTGTCTGAAATATATTCGGGGAACAATTCGCGGAAATCCGCGCTCTCAATGCCTAGCGGATAAGTAGGAGTTACCTTTCCGAGCGATAAATTGCCTTTATTGCCGAGAAATTCGCGCGTCAGCATTGCAGGCGCTCTGCCCGTAGATTTTCCGAGAAAAAACGCCCTTTCTTCAAGCCTATGCACAAAGTCAACTCCCGAAAGCGGATTATTGCCGAAATCATCGGGCGAAATTGATACAAGCACCGCGCTGTTGGCGTTCTTTCCCGCCCTGTCAAAGTTGCTCATGCCGTTTGTGAGGACGGTTCCCGCATTATTCTGCGAAGCAACTACATACCCTCCCGGACACATACAGAACGTGTAAACTCCGCGCCCGTTTATATGGCATGACAGCGCGTATTCAGCAGGCGGCAGGGCAGGGTGTCCCGCGAATTTCCCGTACAGCGCATTGTCGATATCTGACTGAAGATGTTCAATCCTTGCGCCAGCCGAAAACGCTTTCGGAATTAACTCAACTCCGCTTTTCAGAAGTTCTCCGAATGTGTCGTGCGCCGAATGTCCCAGCGCAAGTACCAACGCGCCGCACTTTATTTCACTGCCGTTTACAAAAATTGAGTTTACGCTCCCGCTTTTGATGTTCAGCCTTTCAACGGGCGATAAAAACCGCACTTCTCCGCCGAGTTCAATTATCTTTTTGCGCAGGTTTACTACAATACTGCGCAGATTGTCCGTTCCGATATGCGGTTTGGCTTTTGTCAGAATTTCAGCGGGCGCGCCGAAATTTACGAACTTTTCTAAAACTCTTGTGCAAAGCGGATCGTTTATTCTTGTCGTCAGTTTGCCGTCCGAAAATGTTCCCGCGCCGCCCTCGCCGAATTGAACGTTTGCGCTTTCGTTAAGTTTTCCGCCGTTCCAGAAGTTCTCAACGGCGGTTATCCTCTCGTGCATTTCAGCCCCGCGCTCGAAAACAACAGGCTTATACCCAAATTCGCACAATGTAAGCGCGCAGAACATTCCCGCAGGACCGAACCCCGCTATGCATATATCTCCCGAAAGCGGTTTTGTACCGTATTTGCACGACAATTCCCGATTTTCATACAGTCTTGCGTTCGGGAATTTTTCCGCAAGTTCGGTTTCTTTCGCACTGTCGCAAAGTTCGATATACACCGAGTTTACAAACGATATTTCGCTGTGCCTTGCGTCAACCGAGGTTTTGTAAAGTTTTGCGTTTTTTATCTCCGAGGCTGACAGCCTTAAACGCGAGAGAGCCTTTCCGACCGCTTTTTCGCGCGGTTCGGAAAGGCTTGTTTTAATTTGTGAAACAATAACCGCCATTATGAGTTGTCCTTTTGTGAAGCCTTGATAGTTGCCTTGTATTCTCCGAATATCCAGCAGGTCTGGTTTTCGCCTTTAAGCTGCGCTGAAACGGTAACGTCCTGCGAACCCTCTCTGAGCGACACTCCGAGCAGGTCAATGTTTACTATAAAGTCATTCCCCGAAATTCCCGCAAGAACATCCGACGGTCCCACAACAGTAAAGTTTATATTCTTTGTTGTAAGCGAAACGTCGTAATTGTCGGGCGCATTGATTATGGAGATATTCTCTGTCGTTACGGGAATACTCAGCGTACCGTAATTTTCCGTTTTCCATTCAACAGTAACGCTGTTGTTTCCCGAAAGGTTCTTATAGCCCTCCGGCAGAGGAATGGTGAAGTAGGTTTTATTAAGTCCTATGTCGGACAGGTCAATTGTTCCTATATCAAGCTTGCTTAAGTTGTCAATAAGGCTGTCGGGCGCGGCAACGATAATTGACGACGGCTGTATCTCATATTTAAGACTGCCTATGTCAAAGTTTTCGGGATAGTTTATCACAATATTCAGCGGAAGTTCCTTTTCCCTGTAAATAGGTATGTCAACGGTTACGTTTTCGGTTGACAGTTTAAGTTCGTCCGCAAGTATCCTCGAACCGTTTTCGCCGTAGATGATTATTTCGCTGTTGGTCTGGTGGGATTCAACTAAATCACCGTGAAAACCCGAACGCGCTTCAACTCTTGTGATTTTGTCAACTATAGACGCAGAACCCGTTATCGTCAGCTTTTCGGGAGAAGCGGTTATATCGCCCGCATAATATCCCTCCGGCAGGCTTATATCGGGCGCAGTGCCCTCAATCTCAAATTCCTTTGAGATGATTTCATCTACCGTGACGGAAACGCTGAACGGTTCCTGATCGAGAATAGTGCAGTCAAAATCCGATTTAGGCGAAATGTTCAGCGGCAGGTCGTATGTTCCCGCAGAACGGACGCTTGACAAATCAATCTCCGCCGTGAAATCATCTGCCTTAAGTCCGCTTATGTCAAAGCGTTTGCCCTCAATGCGGACATTTGCAAGTTCATTAAGTTCTCCTACTATTTCAAGGTTGTTCTGCGTCATAAAATCGGTGGGTTTTGTCTGAATGGCAATTCCCGCAACTTCTGTTTCAATGGTGGGGAATACCTGTATTGAAACGACTATCCAGAACACCGCGGCAATCAAAAACGCCGCAATAAGCGTTTTGTAATTGCGCTTTATGTCAGAAAGAAAATTAAACAATAAGCTTTTCATTTATAATCTCCCCGTTTAAGCATTAAGCTTTTCTTGCACGAAGTTTTTTCCTTTTGTCGGGAGAAGTTCCCGGCATATATTTCTGAAGCACAGCAATAAGGCTTTCTCTTGTAAGGTCGCGGGAAAGCTGACCGTCAAGGGCAACGGATATGTTTCCCGTTTCCTCCGATACTACAATAACCAGCGCGTCCGAGTTTTCGCTCATGCCCACTGCCGCCCTGTGGCGTGAACCCAGGTCGCTTGACAGATATTGGTCTTTCTGGGTGTTGGGAAGAAAACAGCCCGCCGCGAAGATTCTGTTCCCGCGGATAATAACAGCGCCGTCATGGAGAGGTGCTTTATTGTAGAAGATGTTGCAGAAAAGTTCGGGTTCACATTCCGCGTTTATAATGCTTGTCGTTTCCTTTTCGATTATGTCGCCGAGTTTTGTCGAGCGTTCAATAACGATAAGCGCGCCTGTCTTCGTTTCGTGAAGCCTTGCGCACGCGTCGGCAATTCCGAAAATGGCTTTATCCCGCGCCGAAGCATTTCCCGAAGTTCGTTCTACGGACTGCGCAAATGTCGTAACTTTTGTACCGCCGACCTTTTCAAGTATTCGCCTTAGTTCAGGCTGAAATACTATCATCAGCGCAATAATTCCGACCTGCAAGAAGTTGTCAAACAGAAAACTCATTGCCTTAAGCTGGAATATCTGAACGAGGAAATAAAGTATAACGATAATCAGTATGCCCTTTAAAAGCTGCATCGCTCTGGTTTCGCGCATAAGCTTAATAACATAGTAAACCAGAAACGTAAGTATAAGAATATCCAGAACATCGAAGAAATTGAGCGACTGAATTATCCTCACGAAATTTCTGAATATATCCTTTAAATATTCAACTGCTTCCAAGTGTTCGCTCCTTATTTTAAAAGCAAAATCAGCCGATATTGTGGTCTTTTGACTTAATGAACACGCCTATGAAATCAGGACCGGCGTTACAGCTTACGACAACACCACACTTGCTGACATAAGCGGGCGCGTAGCCTATTTTCTTCGTCAGTTTTTCAATAAGTTCCTTTTCAAGTTCAGGTCGCGTTGTTGTGACAATGCAGTAGGGCGTTGCGGGTATCATTCTTGATGAAACCGTTTCAACCGCCGCGTCGATAACCGCTTTTTCACCGCGCGCCTTTCTTAATACTGCGGTAACTTCACCGTGCAGCATTATAAGCGGTTTTAATCCCATAAGTTCGCCTAAGAATGACGCCGCCGCGGAAATTCTGCCCGATTTTTTCATATGGCGAAGTCCGAAGCCTACTATAAATGCCTCGGAATGTTCAGCCCAGTCGTTTAAATATGCGACAACGCTTTCCGCGCTTTGCCCCTCGCTTAATTTCTTGCAGGCTTCAATAATGGGGTAGCCGTAGTGAAGCGAGTAGTTTTTGGAGTCAACGTTGTAGACTTTCAAATCTTTAAGTTCATCTTTAACGTTTTCATACGCCAGAACCGACTGTGCAAATGTCTGCGAACCCGCGCCGTCAATGACGTCAACGATTATCTCCCTCACGCCCTCGTCATAAAGCTCGCGGTATTTTTCTTCAAACTGAAGCTGTGTTATCTGCGAGTGTTTTGGGATTTCGTCCTGCTCTTTAAGTATCTTGTAAATCTCGTCCTCCGTTATGTCAACCCTGTCGAGATATTCTTTCCCGTTTATCGTAACCGTAAACGGAATGATTGTGAGATATTTCTCCCATTCCTTTTCGGATTCGCGGGTGATGTCGCACCCGCTGTCGGTGATGATTTTAACTTTTTCGTTCATAGCATAATTCCTTTCAATATGATTTGTCAACAAAACTGTTCCAGTCAAATTTTGTAAGAGAACCCGAATTTTGAAGTTCGGGAAAATCCCATTGTCTCAGTATCTCGTAAACCGCTATAGCAACGCTGTTCGACAGATTAAGACTTCTTAGCGTAGGCATCATGGGAATCCTCACGCATCTGTCCTTGTTTTCATACAAAAGTTCTTCGGGCAAACCCTTGTCCTCTCTCCCGAAAACGATAAAGCAGTTGTCGGGATAGGAAACATCTGTATAGCGGTTTAGGGCTTTTGTGGTGAAAAAATAGCATTGTCTGCTTTTGTCAGAAAAAAACTCGCCGAAATTTTCATAGTAGCTTATGTCGAGATAGTGCCAGTAGTCAAGTCCCGCGCGTTTGAGATGCTTATCGTCATCAGAAAATCCCATAGGCTTTATGATATGCAGAGCGGCGCCCGTAACGGCGCAAGTCCTCGCGATATTTCCCGTATTCGGCGGGATTTGCGGCTCGGCTAAAACAATATTCAGTTTCACGGTACACCGCCTTTGCTGTCAAAGAAAATTCCGAGCGTAAAACGCTACACAATTAGTATAACATAAACAAAACAGATTTGCAATAGTTTTTTCATCTTGACAAATACATTTTTATATGATAAAATTTCATTAGGAACAATTTTAAGATATTCCCATGTTTTTCAGTGTGGGCAATTAAAGTGAAAAAGGAGTTTAAAATGGACGAAAACAATTTGAATGAAATTCAGCTTGGAGAGCTTTCACCCAACGAATTTGACTACGACCTGCCGATAAGCGAACTTGACAAACAACTTACGGAAAAATACGAACGGCTGAAAGCGAAGAAAATAACCTCGGTTTCGGGCGAATGCGCAATGCTCGGCTGTGCGCTTGACCTTATTGAATTTGCGGACAACAATCTCGATATTCAGCTTGATTTTTCAACCGACAGTCTTGAAAAACTGCGTGATGTTGTGGTGATGATGAAAGAAAGCTACGCCGAAGAAAAGCCGTCTGATGATGTTTTCACAACTTGGGTGAATATGACTTCGGGCTTGCTGGGCTGTATAATAATAAAGAACCTCGGCGGAAACTGGGTTGAAAGCAACGCGGGAATGTCCGTTGTGGTAAACGGCACAGTGGCATTTATCACAAACCAGCTTCTGGGTGTTATTTCGGGCGCAAACGACAACGAGAATTTCGTAAACGACATATATTCTCTTCTGAGCGGTCAGAAAAATGCTGAATAAACTCTGCGTGTCGGGCGGAAAGCCGAGAAGCGAGAGAAGTTCTGAACTTGCCGCAGTTTTTGACATAACGTCAAATTCTGCTTCCATAGAGATTTTCGATACCGCGCTTAACAGAACATATTCAAGAACCGCGCTGTACGGAGTTAAGATAACCGCTGACAACGCCTGCGATATGGTTGAGAGACTGTTCACAACTGCAATAAGGCGAGCGAATGTACCTTTAGAAGTAATAAAAGGCGCGGTTTTCTCTGCTGATGTTTACATTTCCGATGTTCTTGAACAAAAAATGTATTTAGGGCTTAAGGAAAACGCAGAAATCGCATTCGTGCCGTATATTTCTGCAAGAGTGGGCGGCAGATTTACCGCGTCGCTGCTTGCAATACCCGAAAGCGATTTTCTGGCGGTTGACGTGGGAAGCAGCTTGTGCGTTGTTGAAAAACAAGGAGATGAACTCAAATGCGCGGGGTTTTCGCTTGCGGGCGCATTTGACGGCACAGCGTTAGAAAGCGGAATGGCTTCTGAAAACGGAGCAATTGACGCTGTACGGCGGGAGAGCGGGAAAACTGTCGCATATGAAGTGGTAGGCGATACGGACAGCGTCGGAATTTCTCCCACAGGAGCGGTCTGCGCGGCAAGGATAATGCTTTCCGAGGGCATAATAGACGCTGACGGCATAATGACCGACCGTGACCTTTTCGCAATAGGCGAGGACCTTTTTGTTTCACAAAGCGATATTCGCGCAATCCAGACGGACAAGGCAAAATGCGCGGCGGTATTCGATATATTCAGCGGAGAAAATCTGTACCTTTCGGGCGCGCCGTTTTCCAACGACGAGGGATTTCGCGCAATGTCCGCAATAGGCGCGCTGCCTAAAACCGCATTAAAGGCGAATTTCTGCAAGAATGCCTCGTCAAAAGGCGCATTAAAATACCTGATTTCCGAAAAGTCGCGCGAAAAAGCCGAATATATCATAAAGCACGCTGTAGATGTTTCGGAGGAGTTTTTTGACGAATTTGACAGAAAGTATTTTGAGCACCTGAGTTTCGGCGGCTGTCCGCATAAATAAAGGCTGTACGCCGATTTTTAGAAGAAATGCGGAAAAAATTTTGTTAAAATTCTATAAAACTACTTGATTTTTTTTATCAATAGTGTTATAATAATTAGGCATTTGGTATCCGTTGGGATAATTGTACCTTTTGTCAGACTGCCGAGAAAGCCTTAGATGCTAGGAAGCATAACTGCAACTAGCCTTTGTGGCTGTTGCAGTTATGCTGACAACGCAGATGAGGCTTTATCGGCAGTCTGATCCCAGCGTGTGTTTAATGCACGGGATTTAGTTATTTCCCAAACATTAAAAAACGGGTAGTCCGCTGGAGTAGAAGGAATTGACCTTTTGCCAAGAAATGGCACGGGATAAGCCGTATCCAAGAATATCCGAAAATCACAGGAGGAAACTATGGACGCACTGAAAATCATTGAGCAGAGCAGCATGAAAGAAGCTGCTCCCAAAATCGAGGTAGGAGATCTGGTTAAGGTCTATGTACGCATCAAAGAGGGCGACAAGAGCCGTATCCAGATGTTCGAGGGAACTGTTATCGCCAAGAAGCACGGCGGAGTAAACGAAACCTTTACTGTAAGGCGCGTTGCTCACGGCTGCGGCGTAGAGAGAGTATTCCCCTTACATTCTCCGTCGGTTGACAAAATCGAGGTAGTAAGAAACGGTAAAGTCCGCAGGGCTAAGCTGTATTACCTGCGCGGTAAAGTAGGCAAGGCTGCCAAGGTTAAGTCAAAGGTCTGATTTTAGGCGGAACGCTTGCGTCCTGTTTGGGCGCAGGCGTTTAAAACGCGAAAAGAGTTGTGCTATGAACGAGTTTGACGATAATGATTTAAAACAGGAAGAATTTTCCGAAAATGAAACGGACGCAGAATTTTCGGAGGACGCTGATATTGCCGAAATGACAGCGGGCGAGGTTGAAAAAGCCGAGGTATCAAAGCCGTTTTCAAATGCTGTTGACTGGGTTTGCACGTTTGTTTTTACTGCGGCGGCGGTTTTGTTTTTAAACTTGTTTTTGTTTCGTGCAATCACCGTTGACGGCACATCTATGTGTGATACATTACAGGACGGCGACATCGTTATAACCACGGGTTTTGCATATAATCCGAGGTTCGGAGATATTGTGACAATCCAGGCGGATAAGCTTGTGAACAGCGAAACAAAGCAGTTCGGCGAGCCTATCATAAAGCGCGTTATAGGAGTTGCGGGCGATACGATACGTTTTGACCTTGACAAAGGCGAGGTTTACAGAAACGGAAAATTGCTGACGGAAGATTATATCCTAGGTCCTACAAACCAGTGGTATACGGGCTGGGTTGAAAACGGGAAAGACTATGTTGTGCCGGAACACTGCGTGTTTGTCCTGGGCGACAACAGAAGAGTTTCCCACGACAGCCGTGATATGAGGCTTATAGGCTTTGTTGATGAAAATTACGTTATGGGCAAGGCTTTGGTGAGGATTTTCCCGCTTAACCAAATGAAGTGGCTGTAAGTATGGGAGATACAGGTAATATACAGTGGTTTCCCGGTCATATGACCAAAACGCGCAGACTAATAGAAGCGGATTTAAAGCTTGTTGATGCGGTGGTTGAAGTCATTGACGCGAGGATACCCGAAAGCAGCAGAAACCCCCTGGTGGGTGAATTGTGCGGGGAAAAACCGCGCATTGTGGTTATGAATAAGTGCGACCTAGCCGATGAAGCGGCAACGGCGCAGTGGAAGAATTATTACGAGAAACAGGGCTTTTGCGCGGTAGTCTGCGATTGCAGGAGCGGAAAGGGTATAAACAAGTTTCTTCCCGCAGTCAAAAAACAGCTTTCGCAATTGATTGAGCGCAGAAAGGCGCGCGGCATGATAGGAAAAGCCATAAGGCTTATGGTGGTGGGCATTCCGAATGTCGGAAAGTCATCTTTCATAAACCGAATGGCAAACTCAAAGCGGACAAAGGTTGCCGATAAACCCGGAGTTACCCGCGGAAAACAGTGGGTTGCGGTGGATAAGGACGTTGAGCTTCTGGATATGCCGGGGATATTGTGGCCGAAGTTTGACGATAAGCAGGCGGCGGAAAGGCTTGCTTTTACGGGAGCGATAAAGGACGAGATAACGGACACCGAGGCTCTTGCAAAAGAGCTCGGAGAGGTGCTGTTAAAGCGCTGTCCCGAACTTTTGAAAAATCGGTATAAGATAAGCGGAGAGGGCAACGTGCTGGTTGAAATTGCAAAGGCGCGCGGTATGCTTATATCGGGCGGTGAGCCTGATACGGAGCGTGCGGCAATAACGCTTCTTGACGAGTTCAGGGGCGGAAAAATCGGCAGGATAACTCTTGACGAGCCTAGAGGGAGTTCAGATGAGCATACATCATAAAAGTAAGGAAAACTTTCTTGGCATAGACGGCGTTGATCTTGATGAAATCGACAATCTGCGGAAGTTTGACAAAATAGTTTCCGAGCGTTTCGGTATGATATGCGGGATTGACGAAGCGGGAAGAGGACCGATTGCAGGTCCTGTTTACGCCGCTGCGGTGATTTTGGATCCCGAAAATCCGATTGACGGTCTTGACGACAGCAAAAAGCTTACCCCTAAAAAGCGCGAGCTTCTGTATAAGGAGATACTTGACAAGGCTTTAGCTGTTGGCGTTGCGTATTCAACAGCCGAGGAAATTGAGAAAACCGATATTTTGACGGCGGATTTGTCGGCAATGTCGAGGGCATTTGAACAGCTTGGCATCAGCCCGAAGATAGTTCTGGTAGACGGAGATGTTTTGCCTGAGCTGCCGAAAAATTACGCGGGAATGTTAAAAAACGTGGTTGGCGGCGACAGAAAAAGTGAAGCGGTAGCCGCGGCGTCAATTATCGCAAAAGTGACGCGTGACAGGGAAATGGTGAAATTTGCCGATAAATATCCCATGTACGGTTTTGAAAAACACAAGGGCTACGGCACAAAGGCGCATTACGAGGCTATTGACAAGTACGGCGCCTGCCCCATACATAGAGCGAGTTTTCTGAAAAAATATTACGCGAAGAAAAAGAAAGATGAAAACACTAAATCAGAAAAAGGGTAACATAGGCGAGGACGCTGTATGCAATGAACTTGTAAAGCGCGGTCACAGCATAATCTGCCGTAACTACCGAAAACGCGTCGGAGAAATAGATATAATTTCGCAAAAGGACGGGTTTATTGTTTTCACAGAGGTTAAAACCAGAAAATACAACAGCATGGTAAGCGGACTTGAAGCGGTGAATTTTTCAAAACAGCGCAAAATCGTGCTTACGGCTGACGCTTATCTGACGGAAAATCCAACGTCATTACAGCCCCGCTATGATATAGCAGAGGTAACTATTGCGGAAAACGGAATTGTTGTTTCGCGCGTTGACATTTACGAGGATGCATTTTCCGCTGACGGGATATATACAGTAAACTGAAAGGATATGCTATTATGAACTATACAAGCACAAGAAATTCTTCTTTAAAGGCAACAAGCGCGCACGCCATTGTAAAGGGACTTTCGGACGAGGGCGGTCTTTTCGTGCCTGAAAGTATCCCAGCGCTTTCCAAAGAGGAAATTTTAAGCCTTGGAGATAAAAAGTATTCGCAGAGGGCATTTGACGTGTTCTCTAAATTTCTGACGGATTTCACTCCCGATGAATTAAGGCATTGTGTTGAGAGCGCATATAACAGCAAGAATTTCGACAGCGACAATATTGCCGAAATCACAAAGCTTAAAGACAGCAGATATATTCTTGAACTCTGGCACGGTCCTACCTGCGCTTTCAAGGATATGGCGCTTCAGATACTGCCGTATCTGCTTACTGCGTCGGCTAAAAAAGAAGTCAAGGGCAAGCAGATTGCGATTTTGGTTGCGACAAGCGGCGACACGGGAAAAGCGGCGCTTGAGGGATTTAAGGACGTTGACGGCACGTCGATCTGCGTTTTCTACCCCGAAGATGGCGTATCTCCCATGCAAAAGCGTCAGATGACAACGCAGGAGGGCAATAACGTCAATGTCTGCGCGGTAAAAGGGAATTTTGATGACTGCCAGAACGGCGTTAAGGCAATTTTTACCGATAAGGACATTGAGAAAAAGCTGTCTGACAACAACATTCTGCTTTCAAGCGCAAACTCTATAAACTGGGGCAGACTTGCGCCGCAGATAGTTTACTATGTTTCGTCATATGCACAGCTTGTAAAGAACGGCGAAATCGAATACGGCGAGAAAATAAACATTGTCGTGCCTACGGGTAATTTCGGCAACATACTTGCGGCATATTACGCAAAGCTTATGGGTATCCCCGTAAACAAGCTTATCTGCGCGTCCAACAGCAACAACGTGCTTACCGATTTCATCAATACGGGCATATATGACAGAAACAGAAAGTTTTACACCACTATTTCCCCGTCAATGGACATACTTATTTCGTCAAATCTTGAACGACTGCTGTATCATTTCACGGGCGAAAATGACAAGCTTATAAACGATTGGTTCAAGTCGCTTAAGGATACGGGAAGATACGAGGTAAACGAGGACGTGAAGAAAAAACTCTCCGAGCAGTTCTTTGCGGGCTTCTGCACTGATGACGAGACAAAGGCGCAGATAAAGAAAACGTTTGAAGAGGAAAACTATCTGCTTGATACGCACACGGCTGTTGCAGTCAAGGTGTATGAGGATTACAGAGCGAAAACGGGCGACAGCACAAAGACCTTGATTGCTTCAACAGCTAACCCGTATAAATTCGGCAGGGCGGTTTTTCAGTCGGTCGGAGGAAATGCCGAGGGCGATGAATTTGACGTTATCGCAAGGCTTGAAGATAAAACGGGAACAAAAATCCCCGCGCCGCTTGCTGCAACGAAAAACAAACCTATAAGATTTACGGGCTGCGTTGAAAAGCAGGAAATGGGAAAAGCGGTGCTTGATTTTCTGAACAGCAAATAATTGCCGTAACGCCCTATATAAAGGAGACGGAATTTGGTTTATACAATAGGTGACCTGCACCTTTCATTCGGCACAGATAAGCCTATGGATATTTTCGCGGGTTGGGAAAATCATATCGAGCGGTTGAAAGAAAACTGGAACTCGAAAATAACGGATAATGATACCGTTGTGCTTCTTGGCGACCATTCGTGGGCATTGAAGCTTAAGGACGCGAAAAACGACCTGGAGTTTATTCATAAAGAACTCAAAGGCAAGAAAATACTTGTAAAAGGGAACCACGAACTTTGGTGGCAGACAATGAACAAGAACAAGGAGTTTGTCAAGGAAAACGGGTTTACGAGCATTGAGTTTCTGTTCAACAACGCATTCAGAGTCGGCGATATAACCATTTGCGGGACGCGCGGGTGGATAAGCGAAAACGGCGAGCCTGCTGACGCAAAAGTTCTTGCAAGAGAGGCAGGACGGCTGGAAATGTCGCTTAAAGCGGGAGAAAAGCTTGGCGGTGAACTTATAGCGTTCATACATTACCCGCCCGTTTACCGCGAAGAACAGAACCTGCCTATAATCGAGGTGCTTAAGAGATATAATGTAAAACGCTGTTATTACGCGCATCTTCACGGTATTGCCATAAGAGGCGCAGTCGAGGGAATGTACGGCGGTATTGATTATAAGCTGGTTTCTGCGGATTCACTGAAGTTTGATCCCGTGCTGGTCAGCGATTAAACAGCAACGTTATTGCTGATGAAAATATAGTAAATGCTGATTAAATCCCGTGTTTGCCAAAATATGCAAGAGGGTTGCAATAACCTAAGTCATACAGTAAATGCTGAGAGTTATGCTCTCGTAAAAATATCAAATTCGTCCCGACGGATAACCCGAACGGACAAGGAAGGAATAACAAAAATGGAAATTGTATCAAAAAACAACACTGCGGTAAATACTTACGAGCTCGAAGTTAAGTTCGGTGCGGACGAGTTTGAAAGCGCGCTTAACACCGCGTTCAACCGTCAGAAATCCAAGATATCCGTTCCGGGATTCCGCAAGGGCAAAGCACCCAGAAAGGTTATCGAAAGACAGTTCGGCGAGAACGTATTTTTTGAAGATGCTGTGGATATTCTGTACAGGGAAAATATCGGGAAACTTGTAGATGATTTCGATATTGAAGTTGTTGACGTTCAAAATTCCGAGGTTAAGGAAGTAAACAAGGAAAACGGCGTTACTTTCAAAACCGAGTTTATCACAAAACCCGAAGTTGAAATTTCAAACTATAAAGGTTTAAACGTCAAGAAAACCGTCAAGACTGTTAAAGACGAGGATATCGACAAGGAGATAGACTCAATGCGCGATAAGGTCGCAAGACTTATAACGGTTGAGGACAGGGCGGTTGAAAACGGAGATACTGCCGTTATCGACTTTGAGGGCTTTATTGACGGCGTAGCGTTTGACAACGGAAAGGGCGAGAAATTCCCGCTTGAAATAGGTTCGCACTCGTTCATTCCCGGATTTGAAGAGCAGGTTATAGGCAAGAACATCGGCGAGGAGTTTGATATAAACGTCAATTTCCCCGACGATTACCAGGAAGAAAGCTTAAAGGGCAAGCCCGCGGTATTCAAATGCAAGCTTCACGAGATAAAGGCAAAGGAAATGCCCGAACTTAATGATGATTTTGTAAAGGACGTTTCCGAAAAGGATACCGTAGATGAACTCAAAGCCGAGATACGCGAAAATCTCGAAAAGAGATACGCCGAGGACGCGGAAAACGAGGCTGATTCTGCACTTATGGACGCAATGCTTGAGAACATGAAAGCGGAAATTCCCGAGGCTATGTTCGAGCGTCATATTGACGACCTTATCCGAGAATGGAGCGCACGCACCCGCATAAACGTGCAGGATTACCTTAAGTACACGGGAATGACGGCACAACAATTCCGCATGGGATTTGAGGATTCCGCAAAACGCCAGGTAAAACTCAGACTTGCGCTTGAAAAAATTGCGGAACTTGAGAACATTGAAATATCTCAGGAAGATGTCGATAAGGAAGTGGCAGACCTTACAGAGCAGTACAAGGTTGACACCGATAAAGTAAAACAGGCTATCCCCGAAAAAACACTTATAAGCGATTTGAAAATCGAAAAGGCTTTGGATCTGGTTAAGAACAGCGCTGTTATTGAGGAAGTAAAAGAATAACTAACTAAACTAATGCTGCTGCGTTGACACTGACAACGCAGATGTGGCTTTATCGCCGGCCTTTGAATTTGAAAGGAGATCGAACTATGGCTTATATCCCTTATGTTGTAGAGCAAAGCGCTCACGGAGAACGTTCTTATGACATTTTCTCCAGACTTCTTAATGACAGAATAATACTTCTGCATGATGAAGTCAATTCCGCAACGGCAAGCGTTGTTGTGGCACAGCTGCTTTATCTTGAGGGCCAGGATCCCGATAAGGATATCTTTCTGTATATAAACAGCCCCGGAGGCTCGGTTTCCGACGGAATGGCGATTTATGATACAATGCAGTATATCAAGTGCGACGTATCAACGATATGCATGGGCATGGCGGCGTCTATGGGAGCGTTTTTGCTCTCGTCCGGTACAAAAGGCAAGCGTATTGCCCTCCCCAACAGCGAAATTATGATACACCAGCCTCTTATTTCCGGCGGCGGAATTTCAGGACAGGTAACGGATATTATGATAAGATCCGACTATTTAAAGCGTACAAAAGAACGCCTTAATCATATATTGAGCCAGAACACCGGAAAGCCGTATGAAACTATCTGCCAAGATACCGAGCGCGACAACTTTATGACCGCGCAGGAGGCACTTGAGTATGGTCTGATAGACAAGGTTTATGACTCTCGCGAGGCAAGCGAAAAGTGAACTGAACGGAGGAAATTTCAATGATGACCTGCTCATTTTGCGGTAAAGACGAAACTAAGGCAAGAATGCTCTTCGGCGGCAACGACAACGTTGTCATATGCTCCGACTGCGTTGTTGCGTCATATAATCTGCTTCTTGAAAGCGGAGATCTGAAACCGCCGAAAAGTTTAAGACGTCCGACTAGAGGAAAACAACAGCAGACGGAGTTCCTTTCAGATCCCGAAAGCATTATGACGCCGGAGGAAATTAAGGAGTACCTTGACTGTTATATAATCGGTCAGGACGATGCGAAAAAGGCGCTTGCGGTTTCGGTTTACAATCATTATAAGCGCATTTTCATGCAGTCGGGCGAGGACGACGAGGTTGAACTTCAGAAGTCGAACGTGCTGTTGTTAGGTCCTACGGGCGTAGGT
>CANQOJ010000030.1 GCA_947625455.1 uncultured Clostridia bacterium
TATTCCGTATTTCTGTATCGTAAGCTACATGCTGATATATAGACAAGATAGTAGTGTCCTCTGTATATGCCCGTGCCCTCGCGTCCGTAAGGCGACAGTATATGCAGACCGCCGTTCTTTCTCGCAAGATCCCACTCCGAACCCATTCCGAGGTGCGTCATAAGCGAATAGTAGTTCTGCTTTGTAATAATTCCAACCTGCGTAATTCCCGAATTGACCATGCTTGAAAGCGGGAAGTCAACCAGACGGTATTTGCACCCGAACGGTACGCTTGCCATTGCTCTTGCCTTTGTAAGTTCGGGAAGAAGCTGTTCGTGCATATTAGCGAAAATAAGCCCCAAAACGTTAGCCATACTTGCCATATCAAAAACTTCCTTTCCTATCTCATATATCCTTAGAAATCATAGCCTTAGGCGGTGCTACAGCCTTATCGGAAACCTTTACGTTGTGACCGATTACAGCCACGCCCCATTCGTCCTTGTTTTCGATAAGTTCGGGGCGTTCGCCTATATGCGCGTCCTCGCCTATAACGCAGTTTTCGCCTACTATCGCGTATTCAATAACAGCGCCTTTTTTGATAACGGTGTTCGGCATAACGATACTGTCGCGTACTATTGCGCCCTCTTCTACGGTAACTCCCGCGAAAAGCACCGAGAAGTCAATCATTCCGTTTACTTCACAGCCCTCTGCTATCATAGAGTTCTCTATGCGGCTTTGAGGACCTGCGAAATGCGGCGGCATAACGGGGTTTCTCGAATATATCTTCCAGCTGTCGTCAAGCAAATCAAGCGGAACATTCGGATCAAGAACGTCCATATTTGCCTCCCACAAGCTGTCGATAGTACCAACATCTTTCCAGTAACCGTCAAAGTGATATGCAACCATCTTTTCATGGTTTTCAAGCATTGCGGGGATTATGTTCTTGCCGAAGTCTTTTGTTGCGGTTTCGTCCTGTTCGTTTTCAATAAGGTATTTGCGCAGTTTCTGCCATGAGAACACATAAATACCCATAGACGCGAGGTTTGATTTCGGCTCTTTCGGTTTTTCGGCAAACTCGGTTATTGTGCCGTCAGCGTCAGCCGTCATAATTCCGAAACGGGGCGCTTCTTCCCACGGCACTTCAAGCACCGCGATAGTTGCGTCAGCGTTATGTTCTTTATGGAAGTCAACCATTTTCGCGTAGTCCATTTTATAAATATGGTCGCCCGAAAGAATTACAACATAGTCGGGATTATAGCGGTCAACAAACGCGATATTCTGATAGATTGCGTTTGCCGTACCCGCATACCAGTCTTTGCCTGCGGCGGTTTCATACGGCGGGAGAACATGAACTCCTCCGTGCGCCCTGTCCAAACCCCAGGGCTGACCGTTTCCGATATACTCGTTTAGCACAAGAGGCTGATACTGCGTAAGAACTCCTACGGTGTCAATACCCGAATTTACGCAGTTTGACAGCGGAAAGTCGATAATTCTGTACTTGCCCCCATAAGGCACGGCGGGTTTTGCCATTTCCTGCGTCAAAGCGTACAGACGGCTTCCCTGACCGCCTGCCAAAAGCATAGCGACACATTCTTTTTTAATGTGGTTCATAACCATTCCTCCTGTTATTTTAATTTGTTTTATTGGCTTTTTCAGCGGATTTTTTCGCGGTTTGCTTTTCGGTCGTTTTATCCTCCGTGGAAACCTCAATCTCCGTAATCGGCTTCGGCTCGCGGATATTCTTCGGTCTGAAGTACATTACCGACATAGGCGGTATATCGAGGGAGATGCGGTACTGTTCGCCGTGCATAGGCTCGCATTTCGCCGTCACCGTCTTGTTGGTGATGCCGCTGCCTCCGAATTTAACATCATCAGAGTTGAAGAACTCCTCGTAATCCGCATAGAACGGAACGCCTATCTCGTAAACCTCGTGGCGGACGGGCTGGAAGTTGCACACAACGATAACCTCGTCCTTGCTTCTGGAAATACGTCTGAAAGCGATCACGCTGTTTGTATTGTCCTCTGCGGAAATCCAGTGGAAGCCCTCCCAGCTTGTATCACATTCCCAAAGCGCGGGCGTTTCCTTATACAGCTTGTTAATTGCCTTGACATATTCAAAGTACTTTCTGTGAGGTTCAAATTCAAGCACTTCCCAGTCAAGCTGTTCCTGGAAGTTCCATTCCTTATACTGTGCAAACTCCTGTCCCATGAACATCAGTTTTTTGCCGGGGTGCGCCATCATATATCCCAGGAACGTCCGCATAGAGTGGAAGCGAAATTCTCTCGGACCGCCCATTTTGTCGAGCATTGAGCATTTTCCGTATACAACTTCATCATGGCTTATCGGAAGAATGAAGTTTTCGGAAAATGCGTAGTAGAACGAGAACGTAACAAGGTTCTGGTTATACGGTCTGCCAAGGGGATCCATGCTCATGTATCTCAGCATATCGTTCATCCAGCCCATATTCCACTTGAAGTTAAAGCCCAAACCGCCTATATCCGCGGGTTTTGTGACCATGGGCCATGCGGTGGATTCCTCCGCAATCATCAGTATATTCGGGTGTTCCTTAAACAATGCGGCGTTCAGTTTCTGCAAAAACGCGATTGCCTGAAGATTTTCCTTGCCGCCCTTTTCATTCGGACTCCATTCTCCGTCGCGCCTGTCATAGTCAAGATACAGCATAGACGCCACAGCGTCAACTCTTAGTCCGTCAATATGGAACTTTTCAATCCAGTAGTTGGCGTTTGAAACCAAGAAAGACTGAACTTCAGCCAAGCCCCAGTTGAAAATATGCGTACCCCAAGCCTTATGCTCTCTTCTGAGCGGATCTACGTCCTCGTAACAGCTTTCGCCGTCCCATTCGTACAAACCTGCCGCATCTTTCGGGAAATGCCCCGGCACCCAGTCGAGAATTACGCCTATTCCCGCCTGGTGGCACCTGTCCACAAACTCCATAAAGTCAAACGGCGTGCCAAATCTTGAAGTCGGCGCGAAATATCCTATCTGCTGATAACCCCACGAACCGTCAAACGGATACTCCGCAATCGGCATAAGCTCAACGTGGGTATATCCCATATCCTTTACATATGGTATAAGTTCATCTGCAAGCATTGAATAGCTTAAATAATTCGAGCCGTTTTTCTTCCATGAACCTACGTTTACCTCGTAGATATTTATAGGGCTGTCATAGACGTTGACTTTAGCCGCCTTTTCGCAGTATTTCTTGTCGCCCCACTTATAACCGTCTATATCGAAAAACTTGGTCGCGGTGTTAGGTCTTAATTCCATATGATAGCCATATGGATCGGCTTTCAGCTTTATAAGCCCGTCCTGGCTTTCCACGCTGTATTTATAATTGTCAAATGTCTTAATGCCCTCGACAAAAAGTTCCCACACTTCGCTGTGCGCGTCAACGATTTTGTGCATAGGGTTTTTGCTTCTGTCCCAGTGGTTAAAGTCGCCGACAATGGAAACCGATTTTGCGTGCGGCGCCCAACATCTGAACACAACGCCCTCGCGCCCGTTTTCGGTCTTTTTATGCGAGCCGAAAAAGTCGTAAGCGTGAGCGTTTTCTCCCCTATGGAACAAATACAGCGGAATTTCGTATTCGTCCGGTATGTTTGCCATAAAAAGTCCTCCCCATTTCATAAATTATCTGCGGAATATGCACCAACTGTACAAATCGCACAAAAACCGCAATTTTTATCCTCGTAAATATTGTATCACAATGCACTTTATTTTTCAAGGGTTTTGTAAATATTCTATGAATTTCAATATTTTGATACCGCCGTTTTGTTTATTTTCAACAAACTTTTCCAACAGTGAGAGTGAAAACGTTTCCAAATTATACTCACACTGACGGGGAAACAGTATACAAGGTACAGTGGACAGTATAAAGCAAAGGTATCCGCGCATTATGCGCTAAGCGCAAAACGCTTCGCGGATTTATTAAGATTGTTTTGAATTTATAAGAGCGTAAACCTTTCAGCGGCTTACGCTCTTTCAGTTTAAAAACAATCTTAATTGTCCGCGAAGCGGACACCACAACTGTATACTTTACACTGTCCACTGTATACTGCGCAAGCTAAGCAGTGCCTTCCCCTACACAAACTGCAATTACACTAATATCATCATTTTTCCCCCGGTCGGCTGACCTCGCCGCTTTCGCAATCCGCTTTGAGATTTCCTCGGGCTCGGAATAGTGCGACAATTCGCGCGCAAGCCACCTTTCGTCAAGCACCGCACCATCCGTTACCATGATGATTATATCCCCCGCAGATACCGTAAATCTCTGCGCGGGTATGCTTATTCTGCCGCCCGTGCCGGTTGGAGTTGAAGAAATTGCCGCGCGGATAAGCTTGTCGGAGGACTTTATGTATGTTGCCGCAGCGCCCGCCTTGTACACCGCGCACTCCCCGCTTTCAAGGTCAATCCTGCATATGTCCAGAGTTGCAAAACTCTCGTCCGAACTTTTTATCAGCATTACGGTGTTCACCGTTTCAAGCACGGCAGACAGCGATATTCCGCTTTTGATAAGCTTTGCCGCGATAGAACAGACCATTGCCGCGTCAACTCTCGCCCGACTGCCCGCGCCCATTCCGTCGGAGAGGATAACGTAAAATATCCCGTCGGCGTCCGTAAAGCTGTCGTAACAGTCGCCGCAGACTTTGTTCTGTCCTTTCGGCAGCTGAAACGCTCCGAATTTCGCCGAAAGCTTCGCCGCGCTGTTTGCGGTTATTCGGTACAGACCGCCCCCGCCCGATATTTCCGGCACGTCAATTTCTCTGCCCAGCGTCCTTTCCAGAAGCGTCCCCAGATACTCCCTGTCAACAAGCGGTTCGGTTTCTCCGTATGCTTCAAAATGAAACCTGTTATCTCCGACCGTCACAAATGCGCGCGGTTTTTTAACTCCCGCGTCGCGCAAAAGCATTTCCGCGCGTTTCTCCGCAGCTTTGTCGGGATATGTTCCGAAATCCTGCCGTGACAAATCGCGCAGTATCTGTTCGGTACTCATAAGCCTGTCGGTGTATATCCTGCGCATTTCGCTTATTTTGCGCTCTTCCCGCGCCGCCGCAAGGTATCTTGAATATTCGTCCGTTATTGCCTTTGCTACGCCGATTGGATTTACGCAGATTTCCGCGCATTTGCCGTTCATTGAATTTTCGGTAAGCGGAAATCCCGTGCGGATTTGTTCGGTCAGCCGTTCAAACTCTCCTCTGAAAAGCTCGTAATACCTGCCCCAGCACTGCATGCTTTTCGGGCATGAACGGCATACCCTGTCCGCAGCTTTCTCGGCTATTTTTACGGGAGAACTGCTGTATTTATTCGACAATGCTTCCGCCGCCGCGGTTATCCCCGCTTCTACTCCTTTGAGCGCGTCAGCCGCGAAATTCAGCCTTTCGCAAAGCAACGTTACTTCAGCGCCTGCCGAATAGTCAATGTCCGCTTGTCCTTTTCCGACAGGGATAAATATGTACACTGTGCCTGCTATGACCGCTTCAAATATAACTCTTAGCGAACCCTCGTCAGCACCCGAAACAAGAGTGCCTGCCGCGGAGAAAAATACAAACGCCGCCGCTCTTGCTATTCTCCCGCGCTTTATGAATATTTCGCTCGTAAGTCCCGCAAACGCAAATCCAACCGCGCCCGCGCCCATTTCAAAGTCAGCCGCGCACAGTCCGAACAAAGCCGATATACCGAAAACCGCCGTCCATGCCAGCCCTTTTCCCGCAAGCACATATAAAAACATTGCCGCGAAAACAAGCCTGCCTATGTTTATAACAGGATAATCGAGCGCGCCGAGAGACAAAAACCCCAGCGCCGAAATAACTCCGAAATATGTCCTGACGTAAAATTCCGTAGGCACAATTCCCTTTTTCCGCGAGTAATTTTCGAGCAGTACAAAGCTTGCCGAAAATATCCCCGCGCACAATGCCGCCGTTACCATGCCGAAAAAGTCTGTCGGCACGTTTACTTCGGCAACGCGCGAGAAAAAGCATGCCCCCATTGCTGCCGCAAATCTCTCAGCTGCGCGAAGATATGTATTGCCGAAATCGGGAATTATCCGCGCCGCAAGCACTATCGCCATTGCCGCCAGACTTGTAAACGCCGCGGGAAATCCGTGCAGAAGCGCGCCTATTATCCCGCCCGCAAGAACATACCACATTCGGTTTCCCGAAACTCCCGCAAGCAGCGCAGACGCCGCGGGCGCAGCCGAGAAGTTGTCCGCGCCTATCTCCAGCGCAAGCCCTGCCGCCGCCCACAGCGCTTTTTGCGTGAAAATTTCCTTTCTTACAAAATCTTTTCCCCATGAAAACAGTTTTTTAGTTTTTTCCGTCATTTTTTATGTCCTTTCATTTTTAAAACGCCCCAATGCCGTTTGTTATATAATATAGCACACAGCGCCTGAAAATGATGTAGAAAACGGTAGGAGCATTTTGGGGATTTCGGTCATAGGAAAAAACTTTTTGGGTTTTTACAATAGTGTTTGACAAAACAAAGGGATTGTGCTATAATAGAGGCTAGAGGTTAAGAGGCTAGAGGCTAGAGTTGAAGTCAAAGCAACTTTAAAATAGAAAAAGTTGTTTGTACCGCAATGCACCCAAAGAACCCCGCCTTCACCGACCGTAATAAAAAGTTTTAGAAAGGTTTTCCCTTTCTAAAACCGCCCTTTGGCGTACAAGCCATAATAAAAAGTTTTGAAAAGGGGTTCAAGGGGGAAAACCTACTAGATGCTAGAAAATCAGAAGTTAGAGACTAGAGTTTGGACTAAAACAAGATTTCCTCTTCAAACCCTGTTTTGACTTCAACTCTAGCCTCTAACCTCTTTAAAGCGTTATGCGCGAAGCGCATAATGCGTCTAGCTTCTAGTAGGTTTTCCCCCTTGCTAAAACTTGCTATCCCTTGCTAAAACCACTATATCGAAAGGAGTATTTTATGAGAGTTGACAAAGTGAACTATTATCTTGACATAGCGCAGACGGTAGCTGAGAGAGGAACATGCCTGCGCAGGAATTTCGGAGCGATAATTGTGAAAAACGACAGCATTATCGCGACAGGCTACAACGGTGCGCCGAGAGGCAGGGTGAACTGCTGTGACGCGGGAGAATGCACCCGCGAAAAGCTGAATGTGCCGAGGGGGCAGAGGTACGAGCTTTGCCGCTCCGTTCATGCTGAGGCGAACTGCATTATTTCCGCGCCGAGAACGGAGATGCTGGGTTCTGTGCTGTATCTTGCGTGCCTTGACGCAAAAAGCGGTGCGCTTACGGGAGATACCGAGCCTTGCGCTATGTGCAAAAGGCTGATTATAAACGCGGGGATTGAACGCGTTATTGTCAGAAACAGCGCCGAAAAATTCACGGAGTACATTGTAAACGACTGGATAACAAACGACACAAGCCTTGCGGGGAGCGAGGGATATTAAAAACTATGGAACTTACGAATATCGGCGTTATTAAAGACCTTTTCGAACGTCACGGGTTTTCATTCTCCAAAAGTCTCGGACAGAATTTTCTTGTCAATCCCTCGGTTTGTCCGAAAATTGCCGAGTTTGGCGGGTGCAAGGCGGGAGTGTGCGCGGTTGAAATAGGAACGGGCGTAGGGGTGCTTACGCAGGAACTTGCCAAGCGGTGCGACAGGGTGACGGCAATTGAACTTGACGAAAGGCTGAAGCCGATATTGAATGAAACGCTTGCGGATTTTGACAATGTTGAAGTCATTTTCGCGGACGTTATGCAGGCAAATCTTGAAGATATTGTGAGGAAATTTGACGGCAAGGAAACGGTAGTTTGCGCAAATCTGCCGTATTACATCACTTCTCCCGTGATTATGAAGATACTTGAAAGCAGACTGCCGATAAAGTCGCTTACGGTAATGGTTCAGCGCGAAGCGGGAGACAGGATATGCGCTTCTCCCGGCACAAGGGAAAGCGGGGCGGTTTCGTATGCCGTGAGGTACTACAGCAAGCCGAGTTTGCTGTTTAAAGTCAACCGCGGCAGTTTTATGCCGTCTCCGAATGTAGACAGCGAGGTTATAAAGCTTGAAATTACGAATGAACATCAGCTGCCGAAAAACGTTGAGGAAACGCTGTTCAAACTTATACGTTCGGGTTTTTCCCAAAGGCGAAAACAGCTTGTAAATCCGCTTTCTGCAACGCTAAATATCAGCAAATCCGAGCTTTCCGACTTGCTTTCAAGCCTTGACATCAAACCCTCGGCGCGCGCCGAAGAACTTACGCTTGAAAACTATATAGCGCTTGCCGAAAGGCTTTCATAAACGTTTAGACAACAAAAAATCCCGATTGTATTTTCGGGATTTTTCGTGATAACGTTATAATAAAAAATTTGCCCCTTGCATTATTCCCATCAGCAAGAGGCAAACTTTTTGTGCAACCATGAACTTATGTAGATATCTTCAACTTCATTTTCTACGATTATATTATATCACATATTTTTTGATTTGTCAATACTTTTTTAAAAAAGTTGCAAAAACTATTTGACAAAATTTGAGTTTTGTTGTATAATAAATTTGCCGGTTGCTCCCGGAAGTTTAAAACAGAGGGGAGGTGCAACTATGGACATCTTCAACTTCATTCACGCCGTCTTAGTAAATGTGGTAGCTTACTACATATGCAAATGGCTCGACGGCAGTGACTAACCGGCAAGAGCCTTAGCACAAACCCGTTCCTCACTGTATTTTCCCATGCAGTGGGGAATATCTTTTATGCGCAGTTCGTAATATACCAAAAATTTGCCCTTGCTTTATTGCCGTCAGCAAGGGGCAATTTTTTTGTGCAGGCATAGTGTAGACTTCTTCGAATTTCTACACTTGCATTATATCACATTATTTTGTAGTTGTCAATACTTTTCAGCCTGTTTCTGCTGCTTCTTCCTGCTTAGGCATCAGCTCGTCAAGACGCTTTGTAAGATAGACATTTCGGTCATGAATGAAACGTGCAAGCCCTCCGTAGTATGACTTGTTATATTCCTGAGATACTCTCCAGTAACCGTAAAATCCTGTCGGATCATTTTTTACATGCTCGTCTATTATCTCCCAGACTTCATCAAGCCAACCGCTCTCGTCAATTTCCCCAAGCCATTTGTTGAGCTGTGAACAATACTGAAGATACCTGCTGTAATATTCCTCAACCGCCAACAGCTTCTCTACAAGCGGGCGCTGTGATTTTGCAACATCTCCCGTTATCGGCGACGCTATATCCTGCTTTGCGCCGGGGCTTTCCTCAAAAAGCGCCTGCCAAATCAAACAACATTCGTTCATATCCCACGGAATGAAATGAAAAACTCCTCCGCTCATATATAAATAATAATTATGGCAATAAACTCCCGCATAATCGTCCCAGTTATGCAAAACCGCGTCTGCAGCAAAATTTTTCAGCACCGAATCAACGTCAAGTATGCTTTCAATATCCCCCTTTTCACCCAACGGCATTTCATTCAGCACTTTCACCAGATACTTAAGGTCGTTCATGCTTTCGTCAACGCCCTTTTTTTGCTCGAAAACGCTGTAATTCATATTCGGCAGGAGAGTTGCGTTGTTGTTAGCCTTGTACAGACTGTGCTTATGGCTGTCGAAAACTCTGTCAAGAAAACTTTTGTCAACAGCTTCAACGCCGACATAAAGCCCGTGCAGTTTGCCGTTAGCGTAGATGTTGAACAGCGTCACATACGGCGCTTCCAAATCCAGCACTCTGAACGCTTCATAGCCTATATATTCGCGCAGGTATGACCTGTCATCCGATACGTTCAGCAATACAAGTTCGTCAAGTCCCATAAACGTTCTGTCGTCAACATATTTGTCGAACTTCAGCTTGAAAGGCGGGCGGTAGTTATCCTCAAGCACGGCATATGCGCTGAGGGAGGAGTTGCCTCTGGTTTTTATTGCAATATTGTCGTACCTCACCCCGTCAATAATCACATTCGCGTTTCTGTATTGCTTCGCATATGGATTGTAGAGCAGGAAATTCCAGTCCTTTGTTTCCATTTCAAGTTCGAGAGTATGAACTTCAAACCCCTTGAAAAACTCGACATACTCCGGTTCTTCACGTTCTTCGGGAACGTTGTTTTCCGAGTTTTCGCTGTTGCTGTAAAGCGGTTCGCTGTCCGAGTTATTGTCAGAGGGTTCGCTGTCGCTGAAATTGCCGTCAATATACTCGCTGTCGCTGTTATACGAGCATTCACTGCCGCTGTTCGGATTTTTTACAATCACTTCAAGCGGAACATGGTTTTTAACAGAATCACGGCACCCCGACACCAAAAGTACTATTATTGCCAGAACTATTACAAAAGCTTTTTTCATCATTGTCCTCCAAAGGAACTGCATAAGGCTGAAATGTTTTCGGTGTAAATTGCTGTCATATAAGCGCGAATTGTATCGCTGAATATAAGTATAACACATATTGATTAAAATGTCAACTAGAGGCTAGAAATTTAGAGGCTAGAAGCTAGATAATTGTTGGATTTTATTAGATTGTTTTTTAATTAAACGTGCGTAAATCCGCCGAGGGGTTTTATGTTCCTTTCCCGCAAAACCCCGCTCCGAGGCGGCGAAACCAAGGCGTAAGCCTAAGCATGTTTCTTCCAAAGGCGTATATGTTGAAGTTCCTTGAGATTTGAACTACATAATTTAACCGCAAGTTCTAACCGCCAAAAGCTGTAAGCCTTTGGAAGAAACAGGCTTACTGCGTCAGCAGGGTTTCGCCGCCGCGGAGCGGGGCTTGGGAGCAAAAGAGCGTATACCTACCGAGTGGTACGCGCTCTTATAATCCCAAAACAATCTAATAAAATCCTACCTTAGCGTTATCCGACGCAGGAGGATAACGCATCTAGTGTCTAGCTTCTTAAATTCTAGCTTCTAGTTGACAAAATACCCCCGATATGTTATAATTATATGTAGTTATAAAACCAAAAGGGGGAATTGCTGTGTATCATTGCGGTTTGAAATTCTGTTTTGTGGATCTCCCGAACGAGTTTTGTGAGATTATCAAGGGCATTCCTGCGCTTGAAAATTTCAGTCACGATTTTTCACAATGCAGTCCTTCGGACGCTAACGTTGTTTTCTTCGGAAATTCCGCTGATGATAAAATTCGGGAATATTCGCGGACAAAATCGCCTGTCGCGGTGTTTATTGCCGTGTGTGAACGCGAAAAATTTGAGAGCTTCAAAGACTTTGCCGACGAGGTTTGGGAACTTCCGCTGAACGAATCGGAATTTAGATACAGATTTGATTTGCTTAAACGCGACCTGAAAATGTACGTAGATAAATGGCAGTCGGAAAACTTCCTCGACTCCGCTATAAATGCCTCTCCCAGCCTTGTCTGGTTTAAAAGCAGAAGCGGAATACATGTGAAAGTAAACCAAAGCTTCTGCGATACCGTGGGCAAAACCAAAGCCCAGGTCGAGGGTAAAGGTCATGCGTACATATGGGACGTTGAAAGCGACGATCCTGCCTGCGTTGAATCCGACAACAGAGTTATGGACTCGCAGAAGCTTTTGATTTCAGAGGAGAGGATTTCCACAGGTCAGGGCGAAAAACTCCTTACAACATACAAAGCGCCTCTTTACGACTTTGACGGGACGGTTATGGGTACGGTGGGCGTCGGCGTTGATATTACGCGCGAACGCGCATTTGAGGAGGAAATTGTCCACAGAAACCGCGCTCTTGAAAAGATACTGACTTCGATTGACTGCGGAGTTATCTGCCACTCGGTTGACGGCTCAAAGATAATCAGCGCAAATGACGCGGCACTGCGTATTCTGGGCTATGAAAGCGCGGAGGATATGCTCGCGGCAGGATTTAACCTTATTGCGCACTCTGTCTACAAAGATGACCAGCCCATGCTTCGCAAAAAGATAAAAACCCTCAAAAAAGAGGGCGACTCGATTGACGTTGAATACCGCGTTCTTCATGACAACGGAGAGATTGTTCATGTAATAGGAAATGTAAGACTGCTGAGCGAAAACGGCGAGTTGTTCTACCGCAGATTTCTTATTGACTGCACGGAACAGAAACTCCGTGAACGCCGTCATGAACTTCACGCGGCGGCGCTTGTGCGCGCGCTTTCCGTGGATTTCAACCTTGTGTGCTTTTACAACCTGAACACAGGTCTCGGCGAAGCGCTCAGAGTAAATGAAAGCTGTAATACGGGATTTCTGAAGTCCGTATTTCACGACAGCATTTCCCTTGAAGAAAGCTTCGGGCTGTATATAGGGCACTGCGTTGTTGAAGAGGACAAGCAGATGTTGATAAGCACTCTTACACGCGAAAGACTGCGCGAAGAACTTAAGTCAAGAGATACGCTGTATCTTAACTACCGCTGTCACTGCAAGAACGAAGAACATTTCTTCCAGGTGAAGATTGTCCGCACGGGCGACTGGGAAACAGAACCCAGCGTTGTTATAGGTCTTAGGAGCGTTGACAGCGAAATACGCAAGGAGCTTGAAAAAGAACGTCAGCTTGAAGCCGCGCTTGCCGAGGCTAACCGCGCAAACCATGCGAAAAGCACATTTTTGTCGAATATGTCGCACGACATAAGAACGCCCATGAACGCAATTATGGGCTTTACAACCCTTGCGCTTTCGCACCCCGACAAAGGCGAACAGGTAGAAGAATGTCTGAAGAAAATCATGGCGTCGGGAAATCATCTGCTTTCACTTATAAACGACGTGCTTGATATGAGCAGGATTGAAAGCGGGAAAATGCGCCTTGACGAAAAGCCTGCAAACCTGTCCGACATCATTCACGGACTGAGGAACATTCTCTATGCCGACATTAACACAAAACAGCTTGAACTGTCGATAGATACCGCCGATATTGAAAACGAGGAGATACTCTGCGACAAGTTAAGGCTTAATCAGGTATTGCTGAATTTGCTGTCAAATGCCGTAAAGTACACTCCGTCGGGCGGAAAAATCACGTTCAGGATAATTCAGATAAAAGACGCGCCCGAAGGACGCGCGCACTTCAGATTTGTTGTAAAAGATACGGGAATAGGCATGAGCCGTCAGTTTGTACAGCATATCTTCGAGCCGTTTGAGCGCGAGAGGAATACGACTATAAGCGGTATTCAGGGCACAGGGCTGGGAATGGCGATAACAAAGAATATCGTAGATATGATGAACGGCGCGATAACCGTAAAGAGCAAACAGGGCGAAGGCACGGAGGTTACGGTAGATTTCGAGTTTGAGATAAATACCGAGCATATTCCGCACCATGGAATGGACGAGTTCAAAAACTGCCGTGCGCTTGTGGTTGACGACGACTTCAACACCTGCGACAGCGTGTCATATATGCTTGAACAGCTAGGTCTGCGCGCGGAATGGACGCTTTCGGGAAAAGAAGCTGTATTACGCACAAAGCAGGCGGTTTCCCGCGGAGACGCTTATGACGTTTACATAGTAGACTGCTTCCTGCCCGATATAAACGGCATTGAAGTTGTTCGCAGAATACGCAAGCTTACCAAGAAAAACATTCCGATTATCGTTCTTACGGCGTATGACTGGACGGAATTTGAGGACGAGGCAAAAGAAGCGGGAGTTTCAACATTCTGCTCAAAACCGCTGTTTATGTCCGAGCTTAAGAACTGCCTGTCGGAGCTCGCACACAGGAATGACGGCAGCAGCGATGAAAACGAAAAGAGCAAAACGCGAAGCGGAAGAATACTTCTCGCAGAGGACAATGAGCTCAACCAGGAGATAGCCGCGGCGCTTTTGCAGGAAGTCGGGTTTGAAATTGAAATCGCAAACAACGGCAAGGAAGCCGTTGAAATGGTAAAATCTCACGAAGCGGGATATTACCGCGTGGTGCTTATGGACGTGCAGATGCCCGAAATGAACGGTTATGACGCTACAAGGGCGATAAGGCGTCTTGAGGACAAGGCGCTTGCTGACATACCCATACTTGCCATGACAGCGAATGCTTTCACTGAGGACAAGGAAGCCGCGCTGTCCTGCGGTATGAACGGACATATTGCTAAGCCCATTGATATTCAGTTGTTGCTTAGTACATTGGACGAACTTTTGGAGGAAAGATAATGGAGGGTGGACCGCAGTATACAGGGGACATTGGACAGTATACAGTAATCGGTATCCGCTGACGCGGATAATATTAGATTGTTTTTAGACTAGGAGAGCGTAAACCTATCTACGGTTTACGCTCTTTTCTCTTGATAACAATCTAAATAACCGCGAAGCGGTACCATAACTGTATACTATATACTGTACACTTTACACTGTCCTATGCTGTCAACAATTTCTTCCGCCAAAACCTGCATATCACTGCGGTCTATAAATTCGGGGTTATTCGCCGGGTTAACCGTGTATTTTGCGCAGGTCGGAGAATTAACTCCCGCCGCCTTGCACAGCCACATCACAAGCTCAATATTCTTAAGCCTTTTTAAATCGGTAAGCGGGTTAGATTCTGCTTTCAGCGGCGTTAAAAGCATCTTTTTCCTCTCCACAGGACATTCGGACTGACTGTAAAATTCACGCTGTGCATAATACGCAATATAAAAATGCCACTTCTGGTCATATTTTCCCGGATTGTAAAGCATCAGCGCATCATAATCCTTTGGCAGATATTTCAGCGACAGAAAATTGTCTCTGTCATGCTGAACTTTATCAAGCCATTTGTAAAACTCAACGATTTGAGTTTTAAATCCTCTTCTGTAAAGGTCCTCCTCACCGTTAAGTTAGCTTATGACAAATCTCACCAAGGCATACCCGTTGGTTTTCTGCCAGTATTCTTTTGGAATAGGGCATAATGCGGGATCTTTATCCGCGAAAAATTTCAGAATATCTTCGTGTGTTACAGTATTTTTGCTCATTTATTCCCGTCCGCTTTCCCTCTGTCGTTTTCGCGTATCTCAACTCTGCGTATCTTTCCGCTTGTTGTCTTGGGCAATTCGTCGACAAACTCCACTATGCGCGGGTATTTATACGGCGCGGTGTTGTGCTTTACGAAATCCTGGATTTCCTTTTTAAGTTCATCTGTCGGTTCATATCCCTTTTCAAGAACGATTGTAGCCTTTACTATCTCGCCTCTTATGGGGTGCGGTGCGCCCGTTACCGCACTTTCAAGGACAGCGGGGTGCATTGCTAAGACATTTTCTATCTCAAACGGACCTATTCTGTAACCGCTTGACTTTATGACATCATCATTTCTTCCCACATACCAGTAATACCCGTCCTCGTCGCGCGTTGCGGTATCGCCCGTGTGGTACATTCCGTCATGCCATACCTTGTCGGTGACTTCCTTGTTCTTGTAGTAACCTCTGAACAATCCCGGAGTATGCGTATATTCGCCCTTTACGACAATTTCACCGACAACTCCCGGCGGTACGGATTTTCCCTCCGCGTCAACAAGGTCAATATCGTAAAGCGGCGTAGGCTTGCCCATAGAACCGGGTTTCGGCGTCATTCCGATTATATTTCCGATAAGGCAGGTGCTTTCGCTTTGACCAAAGCCCTCCATTAGCGAAAGCCCGGTTATCTCTTTCCAGCGGTTGAAAACCTCCGCCGACAATGCTTCTCCTGCGATATTGCAATACTTAAGCGACGACAGGTCATATTTTTCGGGACCTACGCTGATGAAAAATCTGAACATTGTAGGCGGCGCGCAAAGCGTCGTTATCTTGTATTTCTCAATCATTGCGAGAACATCTTCGGGAATGAACTTGTTGAAATCATACACGAAAATGCACGTACCCATCGCAAGCTGACCGTATATCTTGCCCCACGCGGCTTTAGCCCAGCCCGTGTCGGAAATGGTGAAATGCAAGCCGTTGGGATCTACCTTATGCCAGTGCTTGGCAGTTTGTATATGCGCAAGCGACAATGTATGGTCATGAATCGCCATTTTCGGATAGCCCGTCGTGCCGCTTGTAAAGTACATAAGGAAAATTTCCTCGGCTTTTGTCGGCACTCTTTCAAGCTTGTCGGAATATTTCTCAACTTCCGCGTCAAAGTCAGTCCAGCCGTCCTTAGAACCGTTTACGATATATTTGCACAAAAGCGGATCTTTCGCAAGCTTATCGGCTTCGTCAACAAAATCGGCAACTTCTCCGTCATGCGTGCATACCACCGCCCTTACGTCAGCAGCGTCGAAACGGTACACAAGGTCCTTTGTTGTGAGAAGATAAGTTGCGGGAACGGCAACTGCGCCTATCTTCATAAGCGCTACAAGTACATACCAGAACTGATAATGCCTTTTCATCAGCAATATAACATGGTCGCCCTTTTTAATGCCCATTTTCATGAACATATTCGCCGCTTTATTTGACAGCCTTGACAAATCGCCGAAAGTCAGCAGTTTTTCGTTTCCCTTTAAATCAACCCAGAACACCGCGCGCCTGTTTGGTTCCATTTCGGCGAACTTATCAATGATGTCATAGCCGAAATTATAGTTTTCGGGGTATTTAATTCCGAACTTCTTTAATATGCCGTCCTCACCGTACTCCTCGGTGACAAAATTAAGATGATATGACTCTACGTCCATATAACTCCGCGTTCCCTTCTGATTTTTCCGTTGTTTCCAAAATATAGTATATAAGCTTATTATAATACTTATTTTTGCTTTTGTCAAGGTACGAAACACGAATATTTTCAACAGTTTACAATCATACTGAGAAAAAAATAAAGAAAAACGTAAAATCAGCAAAAACACTTGAATTTTTGAGCAAATTATGTTACAATGTAAATTGATATTAAGAGCAGTCCGTTACACGGTCGCGGGGCGCGAAAGCGCAATGAGGAAAGTCCGGGCATCACAGAGCAGGATAACTGATAACGTCAGCCGAGGGCGACCTTAGGGCAAGTGCAACAGAAATATACCGCAGTTTTTAACTGTAAGGGTGGAAAGGCGAGGTAAAAGCTCACCGGAGTATACGAGAGTATACTGCCATGTAAACCCTATCCGATGCAACGCCGATTGGTGCGGG
>CANQOJ010000031.1 GCA_947625455.1 uncultured Clostridia bacterium
TGTTAGTTTTCCAATATCCGGTAGCCTAACAGCGTTAAATATAATTAAGTTCTTTGAGCGTAAAGCCTGCGTCTTGAAAAATCTTCATCACATCAAAACTCATAGGTATCATACAGCCTTTTTGGCGGGTATCGCCCATTAAAATGGCGCAGAACTTACCTTTTTTCAGAACGCGAAAGCACTCCTCCGCAACGGGTTTCATTGCCTCTAAAAAATCCTTAACTTTCAGGAGCGACAAATCGCCGTCAATATTATCGCTGTACTTGATTATGTCGGCATAGGGCGGGTGAGTGCAGATGAGGTCGATGCTGCTGTCGGGGATTTTGTCGAGATTGCGGGCATCGCCCTTGTTGATGTAAACCTTGCCTTTAGCGGGTTCATAATCAAAATTGACTTTTTCACGGCAACGTTCAAGAGCAGCGTCATTTATGTCAATCCCGATAATATTACGGTTGAGCAGTTTCGCCTCAACGAGAGTTGTCCCGCCGCCCGCAAATTGGTCGAGGACGAGGTCGCCCTCCTGCGAGTAGCGAAGAATAATATTGCGCGGTATATACGGCGACCAATTTCCGCGCCATTTCGCATCGTGCGTCGCCCAGTCGCCGCGCGTCGGGAACGACCGGTGGGTAGTCATTTGACTTTTCTGTAATGACCGCCACCTAAAAATTCAATAAATCCCTTATCTCTGAGGATTTGCAGTTGTTGGCGAATTTTTGCCTCTACATTGTTGTTGCCTATATGCTTTTGTTTAAGGGCATCGGCAAATCTATAAATATCATGCAGAGAAAATTCACTTGTACCAACTTCGTTTACACAATTCAGCACATCAAGCAACCAACCTCTTGTTTCAAGGTTGGTTGTTTTCAGCTTTGTTATTTTGACATATTCGTTTACAACATTACCAGCAGAACGCACATAACCGTTTTAATAATGTCGATTTTGCCTTGTATTGGTATTCCTGACAGAAGTATGTTACAACCCGTCCACCCTGCTCTTCTCGCTGTAGGTCCTAGCGGTTTTCTTTTTTCTATGATTTGCGGAACAAAGAAGAATTTTGGAACTAATATCAAATCTGTGATACATAATTCAGAATTGTAATTCATAATAAAAAGGTCGGGGTTTGTGTCGCTTGTGATACGACCTATCATTGTAACGTATGCACCGTCGTTTATTTTCTTTTTGTATAATCCCTTTTTTGCTTTTAATTCAAATATTTCCCCACAGTTACCGCATTTCATATCAGCGACAGGAGAATTATTTTCAAGTTTATTTATTTGAGGATTGCCGCAACATGGGCAATACATATTATTTGCAATCCATGATTCGCTCATAACTCTGATTTTTTGCGAATTGCTTTTATATGCATCGGCAATAGAAACATCAAAACTAAGATTCATCAAAATTCAATCCAATCTGTCCACTTGTCATCTGTTACATTGTGAATTTCCATCTGCTTAGCAACTAAATTCCCGGGCTCAAGTACAAATTCACCGTTTCTGTATTTTTCGGCGGCAATTTTTTCAGCTTCCTCATTATCTTCAGCCAGAACCTCAAATTCTTCTGAAACCTTTTCTTCAATAGTAACTATAAATTTTTTCATGCGTATCATTTCCTTCCTGTTTTACGCCGCTTTTACAATAACAAAAATGCCACATTCCCTGTAATCTCCGCATTTAATTTCCACACTTGAAAGCAGCTTGCTGACTGCCCGCAGATTATCCTCGTTGCAGATAGACGGCATCTTATATGAACCCATAGGGACATTAAACAAGCCTTTGCTGTTTACGAGGTAAAGCCCATTCTACATGAACATCTAAATAATAAAGTTTATCAACTGAACCCCTACGAGGAATAAGCACGCTTGGTTTATTGTATTCAAAAGTATCAATACAAGTCAGATTTCATATCCCTCATAATAATAAGACTGCTCTATTCCCTTGAAAATAATCTCTCTGTCATTCACGCGGTCTGTCAGGTGCGGCTCAATCAGAAAGCGCAGTTCAAGGTCATTGACAGGACTTCGTTCCATTGCCTGCAAATATTGCGTTTTGTCAATTTCCGCCCACTGAACAACTTTGCCAAGGTTCTTTTTCAGCATCATATCAAGCCATATACGCGTACTTCTGCCGTTGCCCTCCATAAACGGGTGCGCAACGTTCATTTCAACATATTTCGCAATTATCTCCTCGAAAGTGTTTTCGGGCATTTTTTCAACCGCCGCAAGCACCTCGTTAAGATACATACAGTTGGCAAAACGGAAACCGCCCTTTGAAATGTTTTTGGAGCGTATTTCTCCCGCAAAATCATAAAGTCCCTGAAACATGGCTTTGTGAATAGCACGCAGACCTTTAACAGTGCCTACTTCTATTTTATCAATATCTCCGTTTTCAAAAAGCCGTTTCGCATTTTCAAGGCTTTGTTTATCAAGTTCATTCTGCGTCATATTATACCTCAATCTCTGCAATAATTTTGTCAATTTCCGCGCGGAGAACATTTTCGCGGCTGACAATTCGCCATATCATTCTCCCGCATTTATACCATTATTATAGCACATAATTCCCGCTTAGTCAAGGGGAACGCTGACTGTTCTCAACACAGCTTGATACATATATTAAATCGCATAAAAAGAGGTCAGATTTTGCTCCGACCTCTAATCTCTTACTTCTTACCTCTTACTTCTTATCTCTAAAACCCAAACAACTCTTTCAATCCCGTTTCCATAGTCCCGTTCTTGGCGAATTCGAGCGTATCGCAAAGCTTGATATTATGCTTGTTAATGGTGATTTTGTCGCTGAACCCCAAAATGTACCGCAGGCAAATTCGGTATATGATTTCCGTCGGAGCGCAGCCGTACACCTGCTTTGCGAAAATGTGATTAAGCCTTTCGCCGTCGTCGGGGTATAACTCTTTCATACGCTTGCTTTGATACAGGCGCGTTACTATCTCGGTTATATACATTCCCGATTTCATATAAAGGTCGGCAAAGGTAGCGTCGGGGTCGTCAAAACAGCCCGGGTTTTCCTGCTCCAGCTTATCCGCCATATCCTTTACAACCCTTTTGGGGGTGAATATCTGGTTCGTGCGCTGCGGGGGAATATAATCGAAAATATCGCCCTTGCGGTCGGGCTCGAAATAATCAGCCAGCTCAACGCGTTTTTTCATAAATTCCCCGACCGCGTCATTAAACACAACTTCGTCAAACAAATGCCCGTCAAAATGCCGCACTTCGCCGCTTTCCGTTGTATAATCTCCTCCGTCGCGCAGCAGGCAAAACTGTTCGAGCGTTACGCCCTGCCCGTTCTGCGGATTTACGGTAACCTCCCAAAACACTTCTTTCGGCACGAGCTTGTCAAAATTAGCAAGCGTTGTATTCTCGTCGCCATACGCCATAAGAAACGCGGGAATTGTTCTGGAAAAGCCGCGCAGGTGGTCGCGGACGTTGCCCTCGATTTCGTCTTTTTTGTTTTTCAGCTTTTCGGTTTCAACCGTTTCAACAATAGTTTCCGCAGCCTTTTTCACCGTTTCATCGCTCGTCAGCTTTTCCTTTATGTTGTAAACCATATCAAGGTAGCCTTGCTTGCGGCGTTCGCTGTATTCGTTGTCAATTTGCGTGATTACTTCCATTGACTCGCCGTTTTCCTGTGCCTGCCTGATTTTATCGTCACATTCTTTGGCAAGCTGAGTGTCGCGGATTGTAAAATCGCCGTATGCGTGCGTTACAACAGCACTTGTTGTTTCCTGGATTTTCCGTTCAAGATGATTTTGCGTAGATTTATTCAAATCGCTTCCATATTGTTCCTTGGCTATGTCTATCAGAGTTTGCGCTATGGGATTTGAGAAAGCGTCCTGCAACGTCTTAATATTCTCTTTTAATGTGTTTGGAGATGCGTCAGTCTTGTTCTTCACTTCTTCAACAGCCGCCGTCAATTCCGTTTCAATATCACTGTAAACCTTATCGCCGAAAAGGTCGTTTGCCGTGCCGATAATCACTTCGCCCGGAATTTCAATATCTCCATTATCATTCATAGAAAGTTCTTTTTTCGTGTTTTCGTCAATGTTTGCGGGAGTAAGGGATTTCGGCTCTTCGAGCGCCTGCATTTTGTTGATAATGTCGATAATCTCCTTTGGCGCGCCGAAAATGCCGCTGATATTCGCGAACAGGAAATTCGACATAAACCCGCGCTCTACAACCTCTCTTGCGTGGATATGGCGCGGAATTGTCAGCACCTTTTCCGCGTCAAGCTCAATCATCGCGCCGTTATCGTCCTCTCCGTACACGGGGAAGAAGTTCAGCAGTTCTCTTACGTTATTTCTGCGGCTGTCAAAATCGCCCTTGTCGCCCGAAGTTTCGGGAATTAGGTCGTTGGCAAACTGCTCAAAAATAGTAAGCGTCCGCGCGGGGTCAAAGTCGAAAACATACGCGTTCTGCTTTCTGAAAGTGTTGCCGTCCTTGTCGGTGAACAGGCACGGATTTTGCGCGCGGAAAGCCGCCTGCATATAAAGCGCGGGACTTGACATATTCGACAGCATAAGCACCGCCGTCCATTCGGGTATAGTAACGCCCGTTGTAAGCTGTCCGACAGACAGGGTTATCGTCTTTTCGTGTTCGGCAATTGCCTTTGTAACCTTGTCAAAGGACTTCTCGTTTTCGTCGTCGTCATCTAATTTCCCGTCGCCTGCCGCAATGATAATTTCATAATCCTTGAAAACGGGGTGGATTTTCAGCTTTTTAGCCAGAGCCTTTGCGCTTGCAACGCGGTTTAGTATCCAGAACGTATGCTTTAACTCGCCGCGAAGTTCGGGAGTTGAAAACGGAAATTTCTCCTGTTTTGTAAGCGCGTCAAGGAACTTGTTTACGTCGTTGTCGTGAACAAAATTCCCGCTCTCGTTTGTCTTGAAAAATTCGTTCAAATCAAACGCAAATTCTTCAATATCGTTATCCGCAAGCTCTATGCCCTTTTTCACCCTGTCGCGGACAATATCCGACATCTGATATGTAAACAGCGACAGCCGCGGCAAATTCGCATAAGGGTTTTCAATTTCGCTCTTGTTGTCCCAATCGCGTTTCTTTTGCTGTTCGTCGGCGTAAGTCCAATTGTAGATAGCGCTTTCGGGGAATTTGTCATTCGCAAGAGCCTTGAACGGCGTACCCGAAAGGTGCAGCGTCCACTTGCGGCGGATATGGTCGAAAGCAATATCCGTTCTGTAAGTGTCAACGCCCTCGTGCGCCTCGTCAATGATAAGAATATCCCACTCTATCCCTTTTTCCTTGTCGTCGGAGAGCTCGGACAGCTTGTCATACTGCCCGCCGAAGTAAATCGAGCCTTTCAAGTCCTGCAGGCTCACAAACTCAATACAGCCCTTTGTGTCGTCGTCGATTTTACTTATGTATTCCTTGCGGCTGAAAACAAACTTCTTGTCTTTAATTCCGTCAACATTGCTTACGAAAATATAACCCGACTGCAAGCCGAAAAACGTTTCATAGTCGGAATACCACGAATTTGCGATAGCGGGGCGGTTTGTGACGATAAGAATATTCTGCGCGCCGAGTTTCATACAAAGGTCGTATGCCGCAAGCGTTTTCCCGAAACGCGGCTTTGCGTTCCAGAGAAATTCTGCATTTTGTATGTCGTTGAAATACTCGGCGGTCTTTTCGACAGCCTGCGCCTGTTCCTCGCGGAGTTTATACGGAATAACGGCGTCCGCGTCATTTTCGTCCAGAACTCCGTGATTTGTCGTAAAATCCATATAATCGAGACGTGCGTCATTCGGGTTGATTTTAAACCACTCCGTGCCGTCCTCGCGGGGGATACCGAGCTTTTTCAGATACGCGTGAAAATCCTTGTCGGTGAAAGTGCCGTAAGGCTCGGTCATAAACGCCGCGCGCATTGCCCACCACGTTTTGTGTTCAATGCCTGCGGTGTGTGTCTGCTCGTTTATGCGGGTTTCAACGTCGCGCTCGGTAAAGCCGATTTTCGTCCAGCCGTCGTGATAGGTAACGCCGGGAGTTGTATAGGCATAGCACTGCGGCGTTACTTTTTCGGAGGTTTTAATATTTATGACAGCCATTATGACATCTCCTTTACATGGGTTTCGATAAAGTCAATTTCCTCGGGCGTAAGACCGTATTTTTTGTAAAGCTGCCTGTCTATCTCAGCCACGGATTTGCTCCAATCAATGTCGGAGTTTTCGGTGAAGTCTTGGAGGGGTATCATGCGGTAACAAGGCTTGCTACCATTCTGAGTTGCTTTTAATACGCCAAGTAAAGTTCTTGCAAATTTTGTCATTAAATATTTTTTACAAGAACGAACTTCAATTTCTGTATCAAAATTACCAACACTTAAAAAGGTAATTGTAGCACCAACAGCAGGTTCGCTTAAAATCATATCCGGTAAAACTTCGCCAAATTTTCCGGTTCCATAAGCTTTCGATATAAACAGTTTATATTTATCAAGATTTACAACAGGTGTAACATAATCCCTGAGTATATATTTATAGCATCTATCATTGCCTTCTCTTCCTAAAATACAGATATAATCCTTGCCATCATTTGGACATTCATTATAAAAAACTTCTGGGAGAGTTGAAAATATATTAGATTGTAAATCATATTCATGCCCTTTACTTACTTTACCAGCCAAATTTGGATTTTCATCATATAATTTTTGTGTGAAATGATATGCAAAACTTGTAACCATTACATCTGTAATACTCTGAAACTCGTTTGTTTCAAGAACCTTGTGAAAAATATCATTCAAAATAGGATATATTGTGAACACTTCAATCGCCCCATAATTTTTATCTTCATCTCTATATGATATAGCAACACCGCCTTTTATTTCAACATTTTTAAATATTTCAGAAGAATCGGGATAATAATTGATAATCTTAAAATGTGTGTCGTTGAGCCGTTCTTCGTTCCATGCTTTTGGAGTATAACCGGTATTAAATAAAAAGCGTGCAGGAGTAATCAATAGTGTTGCTTTGCTAACTTTGTATGCCTCATTCATAAAATAATGATAAACCGGTGTTGCTGTATTGCTATCACCTTGTCTTTCCTCTTGATACGGCGGATTTCCAATGACATAACTAAACAGTTTCTTTCCCATGGTTTGCATCTCCTTTAAATCACTAAACTTCAGAGAAACCTTACTTCTCCAATCATATATTTCGCACGGCTTTTGTTCGGGCAGGCTGTTGTTCGACGTTCCCAAAAGCGTTAACTGTTCAAACTCCTCATACGGCTTGCCAAGCGGCACGGCGGCTTTCAGCCCGTCCATCTGCCATATATTTCTTGAGATTATGTTCGCAATTTTCCGAAGTACATTATCGTCGGGTTTTCGCTCCCACCGCTCCTCATAATAATCCGCAAACGACAACAGCAAATTTATCCTTGCAATCAGCAGATTGTCGCCCTGATACTCGTACCCGTAAACCGCCTCAAACGCCCTTTGCGCCCACTTCAGCCACTCGTCATAAGTATCCGTGTTTTCATTTACAATCCTCAGCTTTCGGTCAAGCATTCCTATCCGCTTTTTCGGCGGGACAATCAGTTCTCCCGTTGACACGTCATACCGTGAAACAAGATACGGAGCCTCTCCGCAGGTTATCTCAAGGCGGCGGCTGTCAACATAGTGTTTCCACGTTTTGCGCTTAGGAAACTCTATCTTGTTCTCGGCGACTGTCCAAGCGTTGTTGTTCTCGCAGTTGAACACATTCGCCCACCCGAACCATTCCTCGTCGCAGTGGTTGTTCATCTTATTGCACAGCCACGCGGGCGTGAAAACCTCGGCTTTTTTGCGGGTGCGCTGTGCCTGCTCGTCAAGCGTTTTCTGAATACGCGGGCGGATAATGTCGGGGCGCTGTAACAGCGAAAATGCGTTCATCTGCACCTTGTCGGAAAACTCCTCGCCAAGCTCCTCGTAGGTGTCCGTCGCCCAGATGATGTTCTGTTTTGTCGTTTTATCTTTGAGCAGTATTTCTATCACATTCGCGACAGGATAACTGCTGATGTCGATTAGTTTATCCACAAGAGGGAATACCTCCTTTCAGATGTGAAATGCGCTACTTTAATTATACCACATTTTTCCGTTATTTGCAAGGGGTAATTGCAATATACAGCTTTGCGATTTATACAGCAATTTAACGGAATTTGCAGAGGCTTAAGTTCAGCCTTTCCAATTTTGCGTTATGTTTCACAGGCAGCAGTGACGTCGTATAGCGTCTGTTTCCTCAAGTTTCATATTAGCCTCACTATATCCCGATTTGCCGTTTTTAGCCTGCGCAAACTTGTTCTTACATCCTGCCAACAAATAGCTTTCTCCGAAATTTTAGTACATTATAGCAGATTTTGGACGAAATGTCAACACAAGAAAAGCTCCCCGCCTGAACAATGAACTGCATCGCCTGTGCTTTAAGACAACCCGCTTTCGGAATGGCAATCGAAAAAACCTCCACGTTTAAGTGGGGTATTTAGGTATAAATTGGTATACTTTTCCTGTGTGTTGACTTTTAAGGCATTTTATGGTACAATATTTACAAATGATTTCAACAGTTTGAGGAGTGGTTTTATGTTTGACAAGGATATTCTGAAACGCGTGCTTGAAAATTACAAGCGCGATTTGCCCGGAAGATGGAAAGGCGAAGTTTTCAAATGGCAGGCTATAAAATGTTTTCAGGACAACTGGGACATAAACGCGCAGGATTTCCCGCAAATGCTTGAACGCTCCTTAGAGAAAACGGAGAATTTGCTTGCTTCAAATAAATACTTTCCAAAGCGTATGATTATTGAATTTGCGCAGTTGGCACCCGATAAAGTCCGCAATATGTTTGCTGAACTTTTTGACGAGAGCAAAGACGTATATGACAGAATTAACGCTTTTAAAGCGCAGTCGGCGGTTTTGCTGAAATTGAAAAAGCATAAAAGTGACACTGCACAGCATTTTCAAACCGAGAATTCCATTAGTGTATATTTGTGGCTTCGTTATCCCGATAAATATTACATCTACAAATTCAGCGAGGTCAGAAGCGCCGCAGAAACGCTTAAAGCGGACTTCAGCATTAAAACAGGTGCTTATGCCGAAAATATCCGCAATTTTCTCCGGCTTTATGACGAGTTAAGTGAGGCGGTAAAAGAAGATGACGAGCTTGTAAAGCTGTTTAAATCACTGCTTACAGACGACTGTTATCCCGACCCGCAGTTAAAAACGCTGGCTATTGATGTGGGGTTTTATATCAGTAAAATGGATAAAGCGGGCGTTGAAATTGACGAGGGGAAAACAAACAATAATGAAAACCCGCAATATTGGCTTTATGCACCCGGAGAAAACGCTTGTATGTGGGACGAGTGCGTGAAAGAGGGGATAATTGCCATTGGCTGGGACAAGCTGGGCAATTACCGTCAATATGGGAGCAAGCAGGAAATAGCGCAGGCGTTGGGGAATACGCAGTCAATGTCGGCATTGGCAGTATGGCAGTTCCTGAACGAAATGAAAACGGGCGATATTGTCTTTGCAAAGAAAGGTTTATATTTGGTATTAGGTCGCGGCGTGGTTGAAAGCGAATATATTTACGACGCGTCACGCGAAAGATATAAGCATGTTCGGCGGGTGAAGTGGACAGATATTGCGGAAAATCCCTACCCCGGTCAGGCAACACAGAAAACTTTGACCGATATTACCGATAAGAAAGATGTTGTTGATAAATTAAATAATCTCTATGATAAAGGCGAGGTTTCGGCGGTAAATCCTGTTGATAATGAAAACCCGCAATATTGGTGGCTGAACGCAAATCCGAAAATCTGGAGCTATTCCAACATTGCCATAGGAGAAACGCAGTCTTATACTCTTTACAACGAAAACGGGAACAAACGTCGCATTTTTCAGAATTTCCTCAACGCTAAGGCGGGAGATTTGATAATAGGTTATGAATCAAATCCCGTCAAACAAATTGTTGCTTTAGGTCGTGTTACCGGGCAAAACGGGAAAGAATTGTTTTTCGAGAAATCGGAAAGTCTTGCGTCACCAATTGATTATGCAACTTTGAAAAATTGCTCCGAGCTTGAAAATATGGAGTATTTTAAAAATCCGCAGGGCAGTTTTTTTGCGCTTACAAAAGATGAATATGATTTTATCCTCGATATTATCCGCGAGGAAAATCCAACAACCACGGCTGTTTCTGTCGATAAATACACCAAGCAAAATTTCCTCGACGAAGTGTATATGACCGATGAAAACTACAAAAGCCTTGTCTCTGTCCTGCGCAATAAAATGAACATTATTTTGCAGGGCGCGCCGGGCGTTGGGAAAACCTTTGCCGCAAGACGGCTCGCGTGGTCGATTATGGGCGAACAGGACGACAACCGCATTGAATTCGTGCAGTTTCATCAGAGCTATTCTTACGAGGATTTCGTGATGGGTTACAAGCCTGTCGAGGACAGTTTTCAGCTTAAATACGGCGTTTTCTACCGCTTCTGCAAAAAAGCCGAAAATCAGCCCGACAAGGATTTCTTCTTCATCATTGACGAAATCAACCGCGGAAATTTAAGCAAGATTTTCGGCGAATTGCTTATGCTTATCGAAAAGGATTACCGCGGCACAAAAGCCGTTTTGGCGTATGACGAGCGTCCGTTTTCCGTGCCGAAAAACCTCTATATTATCGGCATGATGAACACCGCCGACAGAAGTCTTGCTATGATTGATTACGCGCTGCGCCGTCGTTTCGGTTTTTTTGAAATGGAGCCGGGATTTGATTCCAAGGGATTTGTTGAGTATCAAAACAGCCTCAACAGTGAAACATTTGACAAGTTGATTTCAAAAATTAAAGAATTGAATAATGCAATAACTAACGACAAATCGCTCGGAAAAGGTTTCTGCATAGGACACAGCTATTTCTGCAACAGAGACGTTTGCGATGATGAATGGCTTCATAGCGTTGTTGATTACGACATTATCCCAACGCTAAGAGAATACTGGTTTGATAACACCGCCGAGCTTCAGCGCTGGGAGAGCATTTTGCAGGGTGTATTTAAATGACAAAACATAACAACCATTTCATAAAAAATATATATTATATGCTGTCATACGCCTTTACAACGCTAAGTCAGGGCGGGTATGAAAACATTGCCACAGAGGAATTTTCCAACATTCACAACCTTTTTGCGGCAATTCTCGCAAAAGGCATTAGCAGGCAGTTAAAGCAAGGTCTTTTTCGGGAATATCAGAGCTGCAAAGAGGATATATCAACAGTCCGCGGGAAAATTGCTATAACGGGGACGGTCAAAAATCGTCTTGCGAGAAAACAGCTTATTTCCTGCGAGTATGACGAGCTGTCCGAAAATAATTTGTTAAATCGGATAATCAAAACAACCGCAATGCTTTTAATTCGCTGTGAAGATGTTGATGATGAATATAAAAGCGAGCTTAAAAAGGAAATGCTGTTTTTCTCGAATGTTGATACCGTTGACCCCGCAAATGTTCGTTTTTCGTCAATCCGTTTTCAGCGAAACTGCGGTACATATCAGATGCTTATTGGAATATGTCAGCTGGTTTTAGAGGGCATGTTATTGACGACCGAAAACGGTGAATACAGGCTGGCTTCGTTTATTGACGAACAGCAGATGAGCCGTTTGTACGAGAAGTTTATTCTTGAATATTACGCGAAAGAATGTCCGCAAATCAAGGCTTCGGCTTCAAAAATACACTGGGCACTGGACGATGAAAACGCGGCATTACTGCCCGAAATGCAGAGCGATATTATGCTCACAAAGGACAGCACGGTGCTTATTATTGACGCAAAATATTATGCTCACACAACGCAGTCGCAATACGGTGTTAATACGCTTTACTCAAGCAATTTGTACCAAATTTTCACTTATGTAAAAAACAAGGACAAGGAATTTTCCGACAAGACGCACAAGGTTTCGGGAATGCTTTTGTACGCGTTAACCGACGAGGAAATTCAGCCAAACGAAAGCTATCAGATGAGCGGGAACAAAATCTCTGTCCGAACACTTGATTTAAACAGGGAGTTTTCGGAAATCGCCGAGCAATTGAATGTGATTGTGAGGGAGCATTTTGAAATTGACGATTAAAAAATGTGGCAACAAATTTGACGGGCAAACAAATTTTGCGCTCCTAATATCAATCTGCATTAGTATATCAAGTTATACCTAAATATTAAATAAACCGCCTTAAACACATAGTTTTTATTGCCGTTCCGAAAGGGGCGGCTTTTTTGTTTTTGGCTAAAATTCGTTAATGTCTAACAAAAAACGATAATATTGCAAATTGATATTTGTTCAAAATCAATAAAAATCGGGTACTTTTGTACTCAATTGTGAACATTTCCGCTCCCAAAAGGGCGGATTTTTTGTTTTTGCAAAAAATTTTTTTAAAAAAATTAGTTAGGTGGGGTAAATACGAACTTTCTGTTACACTTTATAAGTGAAGGGCAAGCGCAAGGAACAACCTCATAAAACAGAAAGGAGTGTGCAGCCAAATGAAGTAAGAGTTTTCTAGTTTTACAGAGATGAAAAAAGAGCAGGGTACTTGGCAATACCCCGCCCTATGTTCATCGACACAAGAGAGGACAAGCCTCTGAATTGTGATAGACGAACCCTTATCCAAAGTAAGTATACCACATTTCAGTACAAAAGTCAATAGGCAGCCTGTATTCATTGAGCCTTTCGACAGCTTGTACTCTCTGACAACACCTTCCTGCTGCGTTTTAACAAGCCTGCAGGAGAATGAACGGTTCCGCTGCAAGCGGATAATACACGAAAAATTTGTGAAAGGAGAGTTATTTTTATGATTTTTTTAGCTGACACCAGCTTGACGAGTGAACAGGACTTAATCGACAAGCTCGTTCAAGCAGGGTGGGAATACACCAAAGAGTATGTGAGCAAACCTAGAGAAGACCGCGAAACTAAATATGTAGGCGTGTTCAAACGTGAAATTCAGCACCCTAAAATCTACATCAAAAACAAATCTTTTGTAACCAAAAATTTTTCGGTTACAAAGGGGAAGTTGGCGAACCGCATTAAATCAGGGGTTGCGGACGGGGGCGAAACAGTATATGGGAATCCCATAGTGGATATTGCCCCCGTCCAATCCCTCACTGAAGTCCGTTCCCTCGATGAAATTGTCCCTGCCGAAAAATCCCCCGCTATTTCAGATATTTTATCTATCAGCCGCATGAGGCTGGACGGCAGTGCCCTTGTTCTGGCTCTGGACACAGAGTTCTACTATTTGACGGAAGATACGCGGTCTGTGCTTACCTGGCAGATTGCGTTCATTGAACCGAGCCGCCCTGAATATGTGCAGGAGCTTGTCTTTGCGTCAACTGACGGCAAGCGTATCTCAATAAGTTTCCTGCTCGCCTGGATTATTGAGCATTATGACCTTTCCGAGCTTTATCCTGCAGGGTTTTCGTCCTTTGACTATCGGGAGACACGGCGTTGGGTTTACCATACAACTGATAAAAACGGAGCTGTTGTTTCGCACGAGGTTTTGAGTGCCGATGAAGCTTGGGAAAAGTCTACTCTTGACGGTGAACGGGAGGTTCTTGCCCGCAACTTAAATAACTCAAATAAAGCCAAGCCGAACGCAGTCTATGGAAACGGCTTGGAATACGTTGATAAGTCCCGTATTGTTGACGGCTACGTTAATAACTTTAGTAAGTTCAACAAGTATGCTTTTCCTGTTATTCTTCTCTGTCATGCAGGAAAAGCCGACCTGACTGCTCTTTATCAGAAAGGTTCTGACGACTTTCTTCCTCGATTGTCTGACGTTCAAGGCGGTCTTGTTTCTCTGTCTGACTTCTTCCTGCATCCGCCTTTAATCGACCAATATTGGAAATTCTACCCTGTTAGTCTGACAGTCCGCGATACTATGTGCTTTGCTCCCGCCGGGCATAAATCTCTGGAGGCTCTTGGCAAAACTATCGGTATTCCGAAATTAGATGTTTCAGCAGACGACAAGAACGATATGTTTGGTTATCTTCACCGTGAGCCTGTCAACTTTTTTGAATATGCTATAAATGACAGTGTTATTGCTCTCTGTTTTGCAGGGGAGTTGTGGGGATATAATTCCAATATGCCCGTTACTGTTAGCGGCGCTGCTGTTCCTGTTATCTCTGAATATCTCGGTATTCCTGCGGACGGTTCAAAAGATGCCCGTGAGGCTTATAATAGGACATTACGCGGTTTACATAAAGTTAAGAAAGGACTTTTTGCAATACCTGATAAAGCAGGTTTTATTGAAAACACCTCACTCGAACCTGTCAATGATAATGCACGTATCCTGCAGAATTACGCTCAACAATCTTACAAAGGCGGTTATAATGGTTCTGTCATTATTGGCAAGTTTGATGGTGAACTGACACACGACTTTGACCTTGAAAACGCCTATCCTACTTGTATGGCTCTTGTTCCTGACGTTAATTGGGCAGGTGATGTTATAGCAAATGAAATTGTTCACCGTGAAATTAAACTTCAGGATTTTAATTCGCCCTTTGACTTGATGTTCGGTTACATAAAGTTCCGTTTTCCCAAAAGCGTTGAATTTCCTTGTATTCCTGTTGCTGTCAACGGTTCTATGATTTTCCCCCGTTCATCTGACGGTCTTGACGGTGTTTACGCTTCGGCTCCCGAAATATATCTTGCCTTGCGCCTCGGTGCTGAAGTTTGGGCTGAACACGTCTATGTTGGTGCGCCTCGGTACAATGCCGATGGTTCTCTTAGCCATTCTCTGCTTGCTACTGTTAAACAGCTGGTAAATGACAGGACGCTTGCGCAGAAATATTTCGGAAAAAAGGCTCTTTTCGATTTGTTGCTGAAAACTGCCGTCAACAGTATATATGGAAAGACAGCTCAAGACCTAATTGACAAGGAAACTTGGAACGCCCTTAACGGCAAAATGGAAAATATAGGCGGCAGTGTCTTGACTTCAGCGTTTTCTGCCAACGGCAGATAATGCGCACGCATGCTTGCCTGACTACTGCCGGAGTTCGCTGTGTCTTGCTTGCTGCCATGAACGAATTGCACGCTCTCGGCTATAAGATTTATTCTGTTACAACTGACGGGTTTATAACGAATGCTCCCGAAGATGTCCTGAACGGCTTGCCTTTGTTCGGTTTCTCTGACTGCTTTCGTTCCGCTCGTAAAGCTCTTGTAGGTTCTGACGAGATGTGGTCTGAAAAGCATCAACAAACGGACTTGCTCAACTTCATTACAAGAGGAAATGTTTCTCTGTCCCCTAACGGTGTATGCGCCCACAACAGTTTTGTAACAGGCTTTATAAAAGACAGCTATGAGGACAGACTTGCTCTTATGACTGTTGTTCTCGGCAGAACAGACCGCTGTAATTGCGTTAACAAGACGTGGACAAAATTTAGGAAGCTCGCCGACCGGAAGGCTCGTGCTGACTTTGGTGTCACAGAACGCGGCAGAGACTTATCTATGGACTTTGACCTGAAAAGAAAACCTGTTAAATCTTCTATGGAAACTGTTTTCCCTATTGTAGAGGGTGAACGGTTTGAAATTGTCAACTTTGATACTGAACCTTACGAAACGGTGTCTGAATATCAGCAGTACAAGAACGCGTCGAAAAAGTGTCTTAGAACTGAAAAGGATTGGTCGCTGTTCTTTGCAAAAGTTGAATAAATTGACAAAAATTAGACTGTATAAAAAGTCCAATCTCAGGCTGTCGAGAAGGTCTCAGATGCACGCATTGAGCGCAGGGCGCTCAACGCTGAAACGGTGCTGCGGCGAACCATTGTTGCAGGCGTTGGCTGAACACAAAGACCGCCAAATGCAGTTTGCAGGTAAGCGTTTCAGCGAGGATTTTCGAGTATGCGGCTGTACCAGACCGCCGCGCGATACAACCTTAGATAATCGTAATAGGAAATATGCCGAGAAAGCAGGACTTCCGCATATCACAATACACGAGTTCCGCCACAGTCACGCGTCACTTTTAGCAAACGAGGGCATAAACATACAGGAAGTATCACGGAGAATGGGGCATAGCACTGTACAGGAAACGTGGAACAGATATAGTCACCTCTATCCCCGCGAAGAAGAACGCGCAGTGAATGTTTTGAACAAGGTGCATATATAAAGTCTATACTTTTTCGGGGCAAAAACGGGGTAATAAAAAAAGAAACCGCATAACAATGCAGTTTCACATTAGTGTGGTCGAGGCGAAGTGCGCCCATAATCGCGCGCGACACACTGAAACCGTAGTATTATGCGAAATTTTCTCCGCTGTCAAAAATCGTTTTGAGCTGTATTTTCGCAGCATCTGACTTTTCAATAAAATTTCAGTGTCAGATTCCCGATAATTTTGACAAAATATCGCCGAATGAATTTCAAAAATTTCACCTAATGGATTTGCATAATTTGACCGAATGTGGTATACTGTACTTGTAAGTTCAAAATCGGAGGTGTTATTTTTGAAAAAGATAGCCGATAAATCAAGGTATAAACCTCGTGTAATAGATGCGGCGGTCGAGAAATACTTGTCAACATTCGGCGCGGTTTGCATTGAGGGTCCGAAATGGTGCGGAAAGAC
>CANQOJ010000032.1 GCA_947625455.1 uncultured Clostridia bacterium
CCTGCGAGGGCAACAACTCCTATTGTCATAGCGATACCGCCGAAACCTGTGTCGGCGTTTTCTTTGTCAGCACCGCTGTTTGAAGTGCTGCTGTCAGATGATGTTCCGCTGTTGCTGTTGGAACCTGTTCCGCTGCTTGTACCGCTGTTGCTGCTGTCAGAGCCCGTTCCGCTGCTTGTACCGCTGTTGCTGCTGTCAGAGCCTGTGCCGCTGTTTGTACCGCTGTTGCCGCTGTCAGAACCTGTGCCGCTGTTGTTGTCACTGCTTGTGTTACTGTCACCGGAGTTGTTGCTGTCACCGCTGTTGCTGCTGTTGTCGTCAGGTTTTACTGAAACAGTACTGCCGTCAACATATACCAACGTAGAATAATAACCATCGTATTCACCGTCAGCATTTGTAACCTCAGTGGTAAACATATACAAGCCTTCATCACTTGAATATGCGGAGGTGGCGTCTATCATTTCTGAAACGCGGTTGCCTTTCTTGTCGATAAGGTAACCCTTGCCGTCTTTTACAACAGGTGCATAGTCGCCGTAAAACGCATCTGCTTGGTCGTAATAGTCCTTACTTATAATATTGTTGTTTTCGTCAATAAAACAATATTTACCTTCATTACCTATTGTACAGTAAGTCTTTCCGCCGTCATAAGTCCGTGCAGAACTACCATTTTTCAAATATTCCTGTTTTACGGGGTCGTATATACCGCCGGCATATGTAAAGCTTAGAATTCCGTTGTCGGCAATAGTATCAAAATAATAGTTAACATTAGTAAGTATAGTATATTTTCCTGTACTCAAATCAATAAAATCATAGTGCGGTGTTGATGCTCCCCATTCATCACTTTCACCCTCAAGCAGTGAACTGAGAAGCACATAATTCCCGTTGCAAGCGGCAATATATGTACTATCAATACTCTTACCGGTTGAGCCTGCCCTGTCGGCTGCCCAATTCTTGGGAGAAGAAATCACTTTCTTCAATTCCCCATTGCGGTTCAATCCGTACAAGTCAAAAGATTGACGGTTGTCAGCTGTATCCAAATAGTAAGCAACATATTCGCCGCTTTGATTTGCTATCAGTTGAGTAAGATAATAACCTTCATCTTTATCCATTTGAATGTCATTTTTAACCGTTGTGCCGTCGGGTTTTATTAAGACAACTTCATCTCCCCACCCGCAAACCGCATATTGATCGTCTGTAATACCGTTTAAAACAGGAACTACATCTTCAGTAAAAGTGTAAACAATCTTAGCTTTTTTGCTTTTCTTGTCAAGGTGCATCATATGTTTGACGCCATTTTGTCCAAGTACGAAATACTCGCCGTTCCAAGCATGAAGATACCAACTTTTGCTGAAATCAATGTCGCTTTCAACTTCGGTGTAAGTAAGTTCGCCGTTTTTATCCTTTTCAAGATGAACGATAGCTGAAACATCAGGATAACCGCACAAAACATAGCCGTCCCCAAGGCTTGTAACGCCGGCGTTGTCAGAATCTTCCATTCCGGGAAGTTTGGTCAAATCAATCTTTGCCAGCTTCATCATGTTTTCTTCTGCTGTCGCCGCATTAACAACGGGAATGGTATTTATTGCCACAACCGCTGATGTTGTCGCGAGAGAACCTGCGAGTAAAATTGCGCCAAGTTTTCTTACTTTCATTTTCAAATCCTCCTTAATATTGCGGTATAATGTTATTTTCTGCGCAATTCCCCGCAAAAACAAAAAGTGCGCAGCCGAAACCGCGCACTTGTAAAAATGCCGGCTCCGAATTGCTGCCACACAATTGACGTCCTATTAAACACAGGTACTAAAAGAGCGAGCGCTTTTACCGCTGTAAAAGTACCAATGCTTAATAGCTATTCAATTGTGTGGCATTTTTATTTTACCACACTTTTACAAATTTGTCAAGGTTTTTTAATAAAAAATGCCCGCCTAATTTCGGACGGGCATTTGTTGATTTTACACAAAACGTTTTATTTAGCCATTATCTCGCATATCTTGTTTGAAAACTCAACGGGATTTTCAATCGGCATTCCCTCGATAAGCAGCGCTTGATTGTAAAGAATGTCGGCGTATTCTCCCGCTTTGTCCTTGTCGGTATTGTACAAATCTTTGAGTTTGGCGAAAATGGGGTGGTTGGGGTTGATTTCAAGCACCTTCTCCGCTTTCGCATTCTCCGCATTTGGCATAGCCGAAAGCACCTTTTCCATTTCAACCGACAGCATGCCCTCGCTTGTAATGCAGACGGGGTGGTTTTTGAGCCTTTGCGACAGACGGACAGACTTCACCTTTCCGCCGAGTTTTTCGGTCATATAATCAAACAGCGGTTTGTTGTCCTCCTGCGCTTTCTTTATCTCCTCTTTCTCCTCCTCGGTTTCAAGACCTAAATCGTCAGCCGATACAGACTTGAACTCCTTGCCCTTATAATCGTGCATCATCTGCAGGCAAAATTCGTCGACATTGTCGGTAAGGTACAGGATTTCATAACCCTTGTCGCGCACTCTTTCTGTCTGCGGCAGGCTTTCAATTCTGGTTATGCTTGAACCGCTGGCGAAATAGATATACTTCTGTATATCTGAATTTTCGGGATTTTCGGCATTTTCCGTTGAATTTTCGGCATTTTCTGCGTTTTCGTCCTTGTTGTCCTCGTCAGCCTTAACGCCTTTTATTCTCGATTAATACTCGGAGAGGGTTGTTGTGCCGCCGTTTGAAGTCTTGAACAGAAGCAAGTCCTGCAATTCGTCCTTGTTTGTGCCATAAGCTTCGTAAATGCCGTATTTAAGCTGTATGCCGAATTGCTCGAAGAACTTTTCATACTTCTCTCTGTCATTTTTAAGGCATTTTTTCAGTTCGTTCTTGATTGACTTTTCAACACTCTTGGCGATAATTTTAAGCTGTCTGTCATGCTGAAGCATTTCGCGGGATATGTTCAGCGACAAATCCTCGCTGTCAACAAGTCCTTTTACAAAGCTGAAATAATCGGGCAGCAAATCCGCGCACTTCTCCATTATCATAACTCCGCTTGAATAAAGCTGCAAGCCTTTTTCAAAGTTCTTTGAGTAATAGTCATACGGCACTTTTTCGGGGATATACAACAGCGCAGAGTAAGTCGCCGTGCCCTCGGTCTTTGTGTGGATATGCATAAGCGGATCGGAATAATCGTAGAACTTGTCCTTGTAGAACTGATTGTAGTCCTCGTCTTTAAGTTCGGTTTTTGCCTTTTTCCAGATAGGTATCTGGGAATTGAGGGTTTCGGTTACGGTTTCCTTTTCATATTCCGGTTCTTTTCCGTCAACGCCCGTGCCCTCTTTAAGCTTTTCATGTTCAACGTCCATTATAATAGGATAGCGTATATAATCGGAATAGCGTTTTACAAGCTCGCGTATTTTGTATTCTTTAAGGAAATCGTCATAGTTTTCGTCATCTGTGTTATCCTTTATTTCAAGGGTGATAACGGTGCCGTTTGTATCTTTTTCGGCGTCTGATACGGTATAGCCCTCAGAGCCCTCGCTCTGCCACATATAAGCCTTGTCAGCACCGTAAGCCTTAGATACGACCGTGACTTTTTTCGCGACCATAAACGCCGAATAGAAGCCAACACCAAACTGTCCGATAACGTCAACGTCCTCGGTTTTCTCGTTGTCGCGCTTGAACTCAAAAGAACCGCTCTGCGCGATAGTGCCGAGGTTGTTTTCAAGCTCGTCAAGCGTCATTCCTATGCCGTTGTCGCTTATCGTGAGAGTTCTCGCGTCCTTGTCCGCTTCAAGCCTTATCTGCATATCAGAGCGCGTAAGTCCGAGATTTTCCTCCATTGACTTGAAATACAGCTTGTCGAGAGCGTCAGAGGCGTTTGAAATAAGCTCGCGCAGGAAGATTTCCTTATGCGTATATATTGAGTTTATCATCATTTCCAACAAGCGTTTTGACTCTGCTTTAAATTCCTTTTGTTCCATTTAAATTCACTCCTGTTTTAATTTTTAGCACTCTCTTCTTGTGAGTGCTAATTACATTATACTACTTTTTTCTGAAATGTCAAGCGTTTTGAAAAATATTTCATGAATTTTTTTACGACTGTACATATTGTTTCCTGATTTTGGCAGTAATAATCACTGACTTTGTTGTCAAGAATACTAAAAAACAAAAAGAGAGGTAAATTTTATGCCGAATTTTAAGAACCGTCAGAGCGCAGAGATTTTGAACGCTGTCTATCGTAATGCCGAGATGGCATATGAAGCATCAGCGGACGTTCTGAAAGTCTGCAAGAACAACAATCTTTTCCGCGAGATACAGCAGGAACAGACGCGCTATAAAAATGTCGCGAAAAATGCAAAAAGCGAACTGTTAAAGCGCGGCGCGTCACCCGAACAGGTATCTCCTTTCGGAAAGGCAATGTCGAAAATGGGAATAGCAATGAAAACAATGAACAACCAAAGCGGGGCGAATATTGCAAAGATAATGTTCAACGGCACGTCAATGGGCATTATCGACATTCAGCACGCCGTAAACCGCTCTCACGGCGCAGAACAGCAAATACGCGAAAGCGCTGAGAGACTTCTCGACCGCGAACGCGACTACTGCGAAAATCTCAGGAAATACCTATGAGAACACTTCCCGAATATATTCCCTGCGACATAAAAGCCGGACGCGGAAAAGCAGAACATTCTCCCATAAAAACACAGAAAAAAACAATTGAAAACTGAAACGTACGCCTGTTGTCAGTTGACAGTGTACAATGTACAGTATTCAGTAATCGGTGCCGCTTCGCGGACGATTAAGATTGTTTTGAAACTAAAAGAGCGTAAACCTACCGTGGGTTTACGCTCTCCTAATCTAAAAACAATCTAATATTATCCGCGTTAGCGGATACCATAACTGACTACTGTACATTGTACACTGTCAACTGACAACAGAGCGTAAACCCCAAAAGGATTTACGCTCTCCTAATCCCAAAACAATCTAAATCCGTCACGAAGTGACACCTTTACTGAATACTGTACAATGTCCACTGTATACTGCTCTGTATATCACTCGGTTTCTACCTTATACACCTTTTCAAGCCTTATCTGCGGTGCAAGCCTGCCGTATTCGTCATAATCGGCAAATACCGTAACTCCCATAGCGCCGTCGCTTATGTTCGTAAAATTAAGCGGGTTTGACGCTACTACGTCATATGTAAATCCAAGGGTGATTGACGCGTCCATTCCCTCGCTTCTCGTAAAGACCATTCTATATGTATCGCACTCTCTGAACGCAAACGCCGCGCCTGCGCCGTTGTCTAAAATTATGGGATCGACAACGTCTTTGCGCTCCACAAAATCGTACTCTCCGTCCTCGTCAATATCCTGCGAATAAATGTTCTGCGCCGCAAGAACTCTCCCGTTGGGCACTCCCGCCGTCAGCGTAAGGTTTTTGTAGAAAAAATCCGATTCGGCAGGTTCTCCGTCCTCGCCTATTCCGTTGTATACGCTCCCCGTAAGCACAAACGTGTTTTCGTCAACCTGCTCCAAGTCAAATGTAAAAACAGGCGCGTAGATTATGTTCTGATATGTCGCCAAAATCTCCGTCATTTCGTCCTGCGTGAGGTTTCCGTTTTCTCCGTCATTGACAGCCGCCACTATCTGCGACAATGTTTCGTCTGCGTCAAGGTCAGATGTGTATACTCTCTGGACAATCTGCGTATTTCCGTCAGCGCCTTTTATATCCCCGCAGTATGTCAGATCCCTTGAATTGAACACAAGGAAAACAAAAAATCCCAACAGCCCTATTATGATGACAAGTACTATAACTCCCAAAACAACTTTCATAGAAAACCTGCTTTCTTTATTGAATACTTAGCTGAAATTCCTGCAAGCCTATTTGCATACCGCAAACAAATTTGTATCCCAGTCGGGAATGTACGGATTATGGCGCATATATAGCTTATATTTCCTATTTATGGAATTTATCAGCAACGGTATCTTATACATATCTTCATTCCTGTGATAAAGCGCGATTTCAAGCTTAGGAGAGAATTTCGCTATCGTTTCCTTTGCGCCGAGAATTGCGTTTTCCTCCGCGCCCTCCGTGTCTATCTTTATAAAACTTGCGCTTTCGCCTTTAAGCATTGTGTCAACCTTTATCATCTTTACCTCTTGAAAGCGCGCGGGATTTAAAGGCTTTCCCTTCTCTGGCTCGGCATGACTGCCCCTGCCCTTTCGCAGAGAGAAAACAACGCTTGTGTCCTCGTTCCATGCACCGCAGTTATACGCTTCGATAAGCGCGGAGCCTATCATATACAGCCTGCGTTTCATCTTGCGGAAACTCTTGCTGTCGGGTTCAACGGCGTAGATTTTCTTGAACTGCATTGTTGTTTCATTCAGAAACTCAATGACAGTATCGCCGTCATATGCCCCCAAATCAACATACGTTTCTTCGGTGCCTATGTTCAGCAGTTCAAAATTTTCGTCGCGCTCGGTTTCCGCGTCAACAAGATAGCTTAACTTTCCGCTCAGTTTATAGCGTATGACATTTTCAAACACCTTTTTTGACTGCGCGTCAGCCAGCAGGTCGTAAACTTTCTTAAATTCATCTCTGTGCGCTTTTGCAAACTCAAGGTCAAATATGCCCTCTCCCGCGACAGGCACATTCGGCGCATATAATTCGTGCTTTTGCGAAATGCCGTAAATATGCTCCATTACTTCGGGAATTTGCGTGCCGAAACATACAAGTATGATAACATCTCCAAACTCTTCTTCAATTTCAGAGAGCTTCTTCACCTTGTATCCCAGAAAGCTGTGACCTCTCACAAACTCGTCGCTTGCCATTATTGCGGAAATCTCTATTCCCCTCTCGTCAAGCACGGATTTTATTTTATCCGCGCCGTTGCCCATTCCGTAAAGCACTATCTTTTTATCGGTGCTTTTCAGATAATCCCAAAGGCACTCGTTTATATCATCAAGAAAAAATGCCATTTCAATCTCGTCCTCGTTATTCAAAATCGGTTTTGTCTGCTTCTTCCATTGACTCAAAGAACATCTTCGACGCTTTGTCAAGGTCTACGCCGTGTTTGCCTGCAATCTCTTCAAAACTTTCCCAGTTTCCCATTGCATAATCCACAGCCATTCCGAAAACATCGCCGTAAATCCCGCTCTTGCGCAAAATGCCGTCCTTTATCTCGTCAGTCAGCGGAAGTTCAGCCAGCACCGCAAGAAGATTTCTGTCCTTTCCGTACACCAGAATTGACATAAGCCCCATGAGGTAAAACGCTTCCGCATTTTCACCCGCACTCGGAATTTCCCCCGCAAGCTTTCGGCAGAATTTTGCGGTTACGAGAGAAAGCTTCATCAATTCCTCGTTTTCATTCTGTGAAATATGCTGTATAGCAAGCATATATATCCACTCTCTCAGATAGTCAAGACCTAAAACGATTATAGCCTGACTAATGGTGGAAATCTTGTTTGTAACGCCGAAATATGCCGAATTTATAAGCCTTAATATTTTCTGACAAACCGCCGTGTCCTGTGACAAAACGTCAACTATTTCATCTACATTCGGCTCCGGTTTCATCATTATCTTCATTGCCTTAACAATGCTTATCGGCAGAGGTTTAATATTCCTCAAATCCCTCTGCGGTATCAGAAAGAAACCGCCGTGAACATATGAACAGCCCATTCTCTTGGCAATCTCGGAATTTTCACGGTTTGTTATATTCTCCGCGAAAATCCTCTTGTTTGTAAATCCGCATATATACGACGCGTCGTCCTGCACGCTGTGCAATGAACTGAAATCAAGCATAACCACGTCGCAAAGGTCTAAAATCTCGTCAAATCCTCTGCCGCGCTTGAAATCGTTTATTGCAAACGAATAGCCTCTCCTTTTAAGACTTCTGCAAATCTCGACAGCCTTTCTGTCGCCCGAAATTTCACGCGCAGAAATGACGCACACAAGGCTATCCGCGGGAAATTCAAGCGGTGCGCCCTCGTTTATCATATCCCGTGAAAAACCGACGAATGCTTTTACTTCGCCGCAGACCTTGTTTAAATCAAATCCGAAAAACTCCTTTGAATTTACGTCAGCGCTTTCAATATGCCTGTACTTTATATAATAGGCATAAAGACCGCCCCGACTGTAAAAAACAGGCTCACGGGTAAGTAAAATACCCACGCCGGCTCACCTCTCCACATAACATAAATATTCTCAACAGTCTGAGATTTTTCTTTTTATACAGCATAGATATACACATTACATTATACAATAAAATCTTATGCATTTCAAGGGAAATAAAAAATCTTTCTTTGACGGAAAACAATTTTGTTAATTTTAGACAAAACCATATAGTGAAAACCCATGCTATTTTCAACAGCAGGGCGGTACTCTCTTTGATGTTGCCGTCAATGCAGTTAAAACAGCTTTTTGAACTTGAAAAATATAGCAGAATTTTTGCATAAAAGCCTAAATTAAGGCAAAACTATCAACAGGTTTAAGCAAACCGCAACAAAACCCGTAAAGGAAAGGAAAGATTTTATGAAGAATAAAAGGCAAAACAACACCAAATGGCTTGCAGTAATGACGGCGGCAGGTTCAACGGCAGTCTGCGCGGCGATTATCGCGGCATACAGCATTGCAATGAAAAACCTTATGCCGACAAACAACACGAACAATCTGATGAGTACTCCGAGTTTTTCGTCAAGTTCAAGCCAAAGCACGCATTCAAGTTCAAAAAAGGACGTTCCCGTTCAAAATCCCGTGAACAATGTTCCCAAGGACACAGCTTCTTCATCTTCAGATACCACCGAACCCGCGAACAAGCCTGTAAATACCGTAAAAGGCAACATAATGCCCGTTGACGGCGAAATTGACATTGCTTTCAGCAACGGCGAACTTGTCAAATCCCCGACGCTCGGCGTATGGAAAACGCATGACGGGGTTGATATACTCTGCCCGCTCGGTACAGACGTAAAGTCAATGTCGGACGGCGTTGTAAAGGAAATCCGCGAAGATCCGCTTATGGGGATTTACGTTGTTATCGAACAGACAAACGGCATTGAAGCGCACTACTGCGGACTTGCCAAAGAGCTTTCAATAAAGGCGGGGCAAAGCGTTGCGCAGGGCGAAATCATAGGAAAAACCTCCGACACAAATCAATCCGAAATTCTCCAGCAACCGCATCTGCACCTTGGCGTGAAGAAAAACGGGGAATGGGTTGATCCGCTTAGCGTTATCGGATAGTATACAATGTACAGTGGAAAGTATACAGTTATGGTATCTGCTTCGCAGATATAATTAGATTGTTTTGATATTAGCAGAGCGTAAACCCCTTTAGAGGTAAGAGGTTAGAAATAAGAGGTTAGAGTATGAACCAAAAGAGCGTAAGCCTATCAATAGGTTTACGCTCGTTTAATTTAAAAACAATCTAAATCGTCCGCGCAAGCGGACACCTTTACTGAATACTTTCCACTGTCCACTGTATACTGTGTCCACTGCCGGTTTTAAAATTCTTCTTTGACCAGATAGATCGGTCTTTGCTTGACTTCCAGATAAGTTTTGCTCAGGTACATGCCGAGTATGCCGATACATATAAGCTGAATACCGCCGACTAGGGATATTGCGCAGATAACCAGCGGTACGCCCGCAAAGGGATCTCCGAATGCAGCTGTCCTCACTATAACGAAAATCAACAGCGCAAGCGCAAGCAGACAGAACACCATGCCGAAAACAATCGACAGCATAAGCGGTACCGTTGAAAACGCCATTATACCCTCAAGCGAGTATAAAAACAGCTTCCAGAACGACCACTTTGTCTCTCCAGCAACGCGCTCAATGTTCTCGTATTCAAGCCACTTTATGTCAAATCCAACCCAGCCGAATATGCCCTTTGAAAAACGGTTGTATTCTTTCATTGACAAAATCGCGTCGCGCACCCTTTTTGTCATCATTCTGAAATCGCGCGCGCCGTCTACAATGTCCGTCTTTGATATGCCCCGCATAAGTCCGTAAAAGCGCCTTGCAAACCACGACCTTATAGGCGGTTCGCCTTTTCTGTCAACACGCCGCGTGCCTACAAAATCATGTCCGCTTTCGATATACGAATACATTTCGGGGAGCATTGCGGGCGGATCCTGAAGGTCTGCGTCCATTAGCACCGCAAAATCACCCGTCGCTTTTTCAAATCCCGCGTATATTGCTGACTCTTTGCCGAAATTGCGCGAGAATGACACAAGATGAACGCGTTCGTCTTTTTCACGCAGATTTTTTATCACTTCAACGGTCTTGTCGCGCGAGCCGTCATCCACGAAAATAAACTCAAATTCTACGCCTTTCTCGTGAAAGTACTGCTCTTGTTTAATAGTTTCAGCATAGAAAAGCGGAATGCTTTCCTCTTCATTATAACATGGTACGATTATGCTCAGAGTTTTAGTAAAATCGGTTTGATTATTCAAGATTTATTCTTCCTTGTTATTTTGATTTGCGGCTTTTGCGGAAATTGACTGCGCAAATTCCACAGCGAGTACCTTCGTGTCAAATCCGCTGAAAAGTCTTGCGTATTCGCTTGAGGGATTTAACACGGTACCCATTCCCTTTATTGAATGGAAAAAGTCGCCCGCCCGCATCTTTATCATATTGAGGTTTTTAAGCTGTTCTTCGGGCAGGACTTTCATTCTGTCGGGACTTGTGAAAAACGGCACAAGATTTCTTCCCTCATGCTGAAGAATAAGCAAATTCGCTTTTTGCTCCGTCTGTCCGCTCTGAAACATTCCCGCCAGAATAATGTCCGACATCATAAGCTCCGGCAGAAGCTTATTCCATTTTACGAGAGTTTTGTCCTCGTTTGCCTTAAGGATTTTTTCTTCAAGCCCGCGGTTGAAATCTTCGGGGATTTCAAAAACGGGTGTATTTTCATTCGACATAATTACCCCTTGTTGTTATCTTGCCTTTTCGGCGTTTTCCTTTACTATCCTGCTTATCACTTCTTCAAGCGGTGACGCGCCCAAGTCTCCGTCCTTTCTTGAACGCAAAGAAACGGTGCTGTCCTCTACTTCCTTGTCGCCGACAATGAAGAAATACGGTATCTTTTCAAGCTGTGCCTGACGTATCTTATAGCCTATCTTCTCGTTTCTGTTGTCAACAAATGTGCGCAGACCGAGTTCCGTAAGGCGCTTTGAAATGCTTTCTGCATAATCCTTTGCTCTGTCGGTTATGGGCAGTATTCTCACCTGCTCGGGTGACATCCACAGCGGCAATGCCCCCGCATACTTTTCGATAAGATACGCAAGCGTTCTTTCATAACACCCCAGAGACGTGCGGTGGATTATATACGGACGCCTTTTTGTTCCGTCAACGTCAACATACTCCATTCCGAATTTCTCCGCAAGCATCTGGTCTATCTGAATGGTAACAATCGTGTCCTCTTTGCCGAAAACGTTGTGATACTGAATATCAAGCTTCGGTCCGTAGAACGCCGCCTCGTCAATGCCTACAGTATACGGAACTTCAAGGTCTTTGAGTATCTTCTCCATTACTCCCTGCGCTTCGTCCCACTGCTCGGCTGTACCGATATATTTTTCGGTGTTGTTGGGATCCCACTGCGAGAAGCGGAAAGTGCAGTCCTCAAGCATACCCACCGTGTCAAGAACGTACTTTGCAAGTTCCAGACAGCCCTTGAACTCCTCTTCAAGCTGTTCCGGTCTTAAAATAAGATGTCCCTCGGAAATGGTGAACTGCCTTACGCGGATAAGTCCGTGCATTTCGCCGCTGTCCTCGTTTCTGAACAGAGTTGAGGTTTCGCCGAGGCGCATGGGCAAATCGCGGTAGCTTCTCTGCCTGTTCAGGAACACTTGATACTGGAACGGGCAGGTCATAGGTCTTAACGCAAAGCACTCTTTTGTTTCATCATTAGGATCGCCCAGAACAAACATTCCGTCAAGGTAATGGTCCCAGTGTCCCGAAATTTTGTACAGTTCGCGTTTCGCCATGTACGGCGTTTTTGTGCGGACATAACCGCGCGAATCTTCCAAGTCCTCTATCCAGCGTGAAAGTATCTGAATGACCTTCGCGCCCTTCGGCAGAAGAATAGGCAATCCCTGTCCGATATAGTCAACGGTCGTGAAGTATTCGAGTTCGCGTCCGAGTTTGTTGTGGTCGCGCTTTTTCGCCTCCTCAATCCGCTCCAGGTAAGCGTTAAGCTCGTCTTTTGACGGGAAAGCAGTTCCGTAAATGCGCGTAAGCATTTTGTTCTTCTCGCTTCCGCGCCAGTATGCGCCGGTAACGGACGTAAGTTTAAATGCCTTTACAGAAGATGTGGACATAAGGTGCGGTCCGGCGCATAAGTCGGTGAAATCGCCCTGTTTGTAGAAAGAGATAGGCTCGCCCTTGTCGGCGTGTTCCTTACAAAGCTCAACTTTATACGGCTCGTCCTGCTCTTCAAGGTACTTCACCGCTTCATCTGGGGCAAGCGTAAACTGTTCAAGCTTTATGCTCTCCTTGACGATTTTCTTCATTTCCGCTTCAATTTTCGCAAGCGTTTCCGTTGTAAACGGCTCGTCCGTGTCGAAATCATAGTAGAAGCCGTTGTCGATTGCGGGACCTATGGCAAGCTTTGTTTTCGGGAACAAACGCTTTACCGCCTGCGCCAGGATATGCGACGCGGTGTGATTGAACGCGCGCTGACCTTGTTCATTTTCAAACGTGAGGACATTAAGAGCGCAGTCATTCTGAAGTTTCGTCCGCATATCGCAGACTTTCCCGTCAATCTCGACAGCGCATGCCGTTTTCGCTAGTCCTGCCTCGCGTACAGCGTCAAATGCGCTAATTCCCTCCTCAAACTCTTTTTCTTCGCCGTTAAGTATAACCTTTATCATAATAAAACCTCCTTGGCAAGCTATACAAACGCCTGCCTGAATATACGGAAAGCGGTTTTCATGCCGTCCGCTTTTACCGCTGTTAGTATTTTTGAGAATATCTCAAATAATATACACTATTATTCTACTACTTTTTGGGGAGATTGTCAAGCAATTCCCGTGAATTTTAGAAAATTGACTGCAAAAAACCGAAAAGCCCTTGACAAAACTGCGCAAAAGAGGTACAATATAAGTGAAGAAAAATCCCATTTCTTCAAATGTGCCTAGGTTGTGAACACCACAAACCCTACTCTCTTTAAGCGTTATAAGAGCATTTTTGCTTTTAGCTGTCACAAACCTGCCTGCAAAATCCCGCAGGTACGGTAAAAACGCGGGGTAAAGCGTGAGGGTTGACGGGGATTACGGCAAAGGCACGAATAGCGTAAGAGTTGGTTATCAGCGCGGTATAAGCTGTAAGCCGAGCGGTTTCGTTCAGGTTCACGGTCTTGTCCGAGTAAAAGTTCTGATTTAGCGTTATATATTAAAATCGGTTGTATCAAGGGTTTTGCCCTTTGTGATACAACCGTTTTTTATTTGAGAAAGTATTGACAAAAGTTGTAAAGTGTGATATAATGGAAAATGCGACATAACTGAATATTCTCTTGGATAAAACATACACTTTTAGTCGGTAAAAGTGTATGCTCTTTCCGTGTATGTTTTTAACAAGGGAAAAGTTGTGTCGCAGCAATCAAGAGCCGGCATTTTTACAGTGCGCGGTTCAACACTGCGCATTTTTTGTTTTTGCGGGGATTGTGCGCGGTAATTACGACATACCGCAATATTAAGGAGGATTTTTAATGAAAGTCAGAAAACTAAGCGCAATTCTTTTGGCAGGCGCACTTATGACAACGCCTGTCATCACGTCAACAGCAATGGCGGAAAGTTCAGCAATCGAAAGTGCGGACAGCACACAGAGCATTGTTGACGAAAGCGGAAACGTTGTAGATCCGAGCGGGAATATTACTATAGAGGGAACAACCGTAACGGGACTTACTGAGCAGGGAAAAACAGCGAAGGAGATAGTTATTCCCGATGGCGTAACGGGAATTTTTCCAGATGCTTTTATAGGCTGTAATGCTGAAGAAATAATCATACCTGATAGTATAAAGAGCATTGAAGATTCCGCCTTTGAATATTCCAACATTAAAACTATAAATATCCCGGACAGTGTGATTTCCATTGGCGGTAGAGCATTTTATTACTGTGACAAGCTTGAAAGTATTAAAATCGGAAAAAATGTAACAGAAATTGGAAACGGTGCTTTCCTTAACTGTGAAAGGCTTAAACAAATAACAGTTCCAGACAGCGTGACAAAAATCGGTTATGAAGTTTTTTGCGGTTGTAATAATCTTGAAAGTGTAATAATAGGCAACGGCGTAACATCACTTGGCGTGAATGATACGGACGCTCGTGTAGGCGGAATTTTTGCAGGCTGTACAAATCTTAAGACTGTAACTATCGGCGATAGTGTGGAGAAATTTGAAACAGATATTGCTTTTACGGATTGTTCATCTCTTGAAAGTATAAATGTTTCTGAAAAGAATAATTATTTTAGTTCTTCCGATGGTATTCTTTTCAACAAAGATAAAACAGAACTCATTGAATACCCCGTAGCTAAAACTGAAACATCTTATTTTATTCCCGACAGTGTTACAACAATAGACAAATGGGCTTTTGCATATAATAAAAATCTCAAAAGCGTTTATATTCCTAAAAATGTGACTGAATTTGGCTCTTCTGTTTTTGGAGAGAATGAAAATCTTACTAATGTTTATTACGAGGGAACACAGGAACAGCTCACTAAGGCTTTGGGTGACTATACTTTGAAAAACGTTTTTGGGGGTGCTACAATACACTATAACTCCGCAGGTCAAGTTGACGAAAGCGGAAACCTTATTATTACAGGAACAACCTTAACGGGTATTACGGAACAGGGAAAATCTGCCAAAGAATTAGTTGTTCCCGAAGGCGTAGTCAATATACAATATGGAGTTTTTAATGAAGCTGTAAACGTTGAAAAAATAACATTTCCGAGCACTCTGCACGGTTTTGTAACCGAATATCTGGCTTCTTATTACGAAAATTTCGGATTTAATGAAAAGCTTACAAGCATAGAAGTTGCCGAGGGCAACAAAGACCTTTTTTCCGTGGACGGCGTATTATGCGGTGACTTTTATATAAATGACGAAGAAGTTGGCGTAGATGACGGAAACTCTTTGATTAAATATCCTATGAACAAACAGGACAAGTCTTTTTCAGTTCCGGATAATGTTAAATATATTGATTTTCGCGCTTTTGCAGAATGTAAGAACCTTGAAAGCGTAACCATTTCCAACAGTGTAACCTATATCGGGGCTAACAGTTTTTATAACTGCACAGGTTTAAAAAGCATCGTCATTCCAAACGGTGTAACAGTTATTGGCGATTCCGCATTTTCAGGCTGTGATAGCCTTGAAAGCATAGTTCTTCCTGACAGCTTGGAGATTCTTGATTATGGCGCTTTAGGAGGTTGTCTAAATCTTAAAGACGTATACTATGCAGGTACAGAGGAACATTTTAAGGAAATTGCATATGATGAAGATTTGAAATACCTACTTGGCGAAGCTACCGTACACTACAACTCCGCAGGTCCCGGAGCAACACCCGACACCCCAAGTTCTTCAACACCCGAAAGTTCGTCAACTCCCGAAAGCTCGTCAACACCTGAGAGTTCTTCAACCCCCGAAAGCAGTTCTTCAACCACAACCGAAAGCCAAACCTTAACCGACGCCACAACCAAAGTAGAAGTTTCAGTTCCTAAGTCGCTTGCCGACAGTACACTCAGCGGCGCAACGCTTGCTGTTGAACAGGTTAAGAATACTGACGAAAACGACAAGACCGTTACATTTGACATCTCGTTCAAGAAAGACGGAAACACTGTTTCTCTTGACAAGAATACAACCGAAATAACCGTTGAAATTCCCGTTCCCGAAGCATTAAAGGACGAAGATAAATTATATGTATACTACGTTGATGACAACGGCAAGTACACAAATATGAACGCAACCGTTAAGGACGGAAACATTGAGTTTAAGACAACCCATTTCAGCAAATATCTTATTACAACCGATGGTTCACTTGACACTTCTGACAAGGAAAACGCCGACACAGGTTTCGGCGGTATCGCTATGACATTAGGAATTGTGGCGCTTGCAGGCGCGGCGGTTGTTGTTGCCAAGAAAAGGAAATAAAACCCGCTTTTCCTAAAAAAAGAAACGCTCCCGTTAATTTGGGAGCGTTTCAGACTGTATATAAAGCCCCATCTACTTTGTCAGCGGCACTGCGGCAGGCACAAAGCCTAGCCGCAGCACCGCTT
>CANQOJ010000033.1 GCA_947625455.1 uncultured Clostridia bacterium
AGCCTAGCCGCAGCACCGCTTCCGCGTATCTGGGGCTTTCTATACAGTCTGAAATTTGGCTTTTTATACACGCTGAAACGCTCCCGTTAATTTGGGAGCGTTTTATATGTCACTTGTTCTTTTTATAAACGGCGAGAAGTCCTTTCATAATAAGGCTGTCGTCGAGTATGAAGTCATTCCTGCACAAAGGCTTTATCACGCTTGAAAAACCGCCTGTCGCGATTACGGTGCATTTTTCGCCTATCTCCCGTTCAAAACTCTCAATCATTCCGTCAAGCATAAAAGCGTTTCCGTAAAGCAATCCCGAACGCATGCAATCTATGGTGTTCTTGCCGATAACGTGCGGGATAGGCTCGTTTGTAACGCTTATCAGCGGGAGAGTTGCCGTTTTGTCAGACAGCGCTTCGGCTGAAATCTTTATGCCGGGGGCGATTATCCCGCCTATAAACGCGCCGTTTTTGTCAACAGCGAGTATCTTTGTTGCCGTGCCTAAGTCAATAACTATCGCGGGGAGGGGGTAGTTTTCCTTTGCCCCGACAGCCACCGCCGCCATATCCGCGCCGAGTGAAGCGGGTTCGTCAATTTTGATGTTCAATCCCGTTTTAAGTCCCGGTCCGATTGTCAGTACTTTGCATTTGCATATTTTCTCAATGGCGGGCTTAATCTGAACGGTTACGGGCGGTACAACAGACGACAATACCGCGCCCGAAATGCCGTTTACGTCAACATTGTACAGCTTTAAAATATCCGCCAGCACAATCGCGTATTGATCTTCCATGCGCACACGGTCGGTCGATATACGCGACTGGAACATCAGCTCGTCGCTGTCGTCAAACGCGCCTATTACCGTGTTTGTATTTCCTGCATCTATTGTTATTATCATAAATCCACACCCCTGTTGGCAGTTGACAGTGTACGCATTATGCGCTTGCGCGCAAAACGCTATGTACAGTATACAGTTATGGAATCCGCTTCGCGGATAATATTAGATTGTTTTGAATTTATAAGAGCGTAAGCAACCGGTTTCATACGTTGTCATAATCCAAAAACAATCTAATATCGTCCGCGTAAGCGGACACCGAAACTGTATACTGTCCATTGTCCACTGTATACTGTACTATAAAACTACTTTTAGTATATCATTCTACGCTTGATATGTCAAGTGCTTTTGAATTTTTCATTTTATTTTGAAAAAACCCCTTGACAAAGAGGTTTATTTAGGGTATAATAATTAAATGCCGACAGCTTTTTAGCTTTACATGGTATTTACGTCAAATTGACGATTAGAAAAAGAATTATGCAAGGAGGAAATTGAAATGAAAAGAACTTACCAGCCCAAGAAACTCCAGAGAAAGCACGAACACGGCTTTATGAAGAGAATGGCTACCAAAAACGGCAGAAAGGTACTTTCGCGCCGCCGCGCAAAGGGCAGAAAAAGACTTAGCCATTGATGCGCGAATTTAAGAAAAGATACGTTGTCATCAAAAGCGCCCGCGATTTCAGCTTTTTGTTCAAAAAAGGCGAAAGCGTCGTGACATATGGGTTTGTCTGCTATATCCGTCCGAGAAGAGCGGGTAAAAACAGGCTTGGCATTGTCACAGGCAAAAAGGTCGGAAACGCGGTCAAACGAAATCGGGCAAGGCGGATAATCAGAGAAGCATTCCGCCTTATGGACCCGGTTATACGGGAAAGCACCCAAAGACGCTTTGACTTTGTGTTTGTGGCAAGGTCGAGAACTCCGTCGCTTAAGATGGGGCAGGTTTTGGGGCTTATGAAGAAGAATGTTCTACCGAAAACGCTGCAGTTGTAATGAAGTATATTTTTTTGGGAATTATTAAGCTGTACAGGCTGACGCTTTCAAAAATCCTGCCGCCGTGCTGCCGCTTTTATCCGACCTGTTCCGAATACGGGCTTACTGCAATTCGGAGGTTCGGCGCGGTTAAGGGCGGTTATTTGACATTATGGAGAATTTTGAGGTGTAATCCGTTCGGAAAATGCGGTTATGATCCCGTGCCGAAGAAATTCATGCTGAGACCGGAGAAATACACGGTGGCGTCAAAGGACTGGAACGACTGGAATGAACTGTTTGCGGATATGAATCCGAAGAACAGCTGAAGAAAACAGAAAAATGATGTGGAACGCCTTGAAAGGACGTGGACGATATTCAATTTTTATATAGCATAATAGGTACGCCGCTCGGCTATCTGCTTTATTTTATCTATAATTTCATCTGCAAAAACGTAGGTGTGTGCATAATCCTGTTCACATTTATCATAAAGGGTGCAATGATACCTCTTTATATAAAACAGCAGAAATCTACGGCTGTATCGGCTGCTTTCGCTCCCAAAATCAGGGAAATACAGACAAAGTACGCCAACAACCAGGAAAGACAACAGCAGGAACTTATGAAACTTCAGCAGCAGGGCTATAAACCCACAGCGGGCTGTCTGCCGATGCTGTTGTCGTTTCTGATACTTTTCGGAGTTATCGACGTTGTTTACAAGCCGCTTACGCATATTGTCCATTCAACGGGCGAGGAAATCACGGCGTTTGTTGAAGAATCGTACAATGTTGAATTTTCGTCAATTTTCGTTGAGGAATGTGCAAGGACAGAGGACGAAATCGCAAAACTTGACGATAACGGCAAGAAAAAGCACGAGCATATTGTAAACGACGCGAACAAACTGCTGGAATTTTATAACAATAACTGTCTTAAAGACGGCGAAGAAGCCAAGACCTTTGAGGATTTGAAAACGCTTGATACCGATACGGTTTCAATGTTCAAAACTGCGGTAAAGGCTGTAATCTCCAAGGAATATGACGCTGATCCCAACAACAGCCAGCTTTCAAACGCTGATATTTACCGCATAACTGACGCTGAAAAAGAAGAGATGAACGCTCTTACAAACGAGGAAAAAGAAGCGTATAAACTTGAACATTCGTTCAGCGAGGAAACAGTAAACGCGCTGAATACTTTGCAGGTGCAGTACGGTTACTACAGAGCGGTAAGTTCCGACGCAATAACGTTTACGGCAACTTCATCACTTCAGAGAGAACTGTACGCGCTCGAATGTTTCGGTACAAATACCGAAAAGTTCTCTTACAGAAACGCTTACAGCGAAGCGGCGGTACGCCCCGAAGCAAGAGCAAACTACGAGGAACTCTACGAAAACTTAAACTTTATAGGAATACCTCTCGGACAAGTTCCGAGCAGCAATTTCGGTTTCCCGATTATTCTTGTTCCTATCATTTCGTTTTTGCTCTCGCTTGCGCAGACGTTTATCTCGAACTACAACATGAAGAAAAACAATCCCGACGCGGCGAATATCGGCGGTCCTATGAAGATAATGATGTATACAATGCCGCTTATTTCGCTGTGGATTGCGTTTACGGTGCCTGCGGGCGCAGGTTTCTACTGGGCGATAAGCTATGCTTTCGGCATTTTGCAGACGCTTATTCTTGACAAGCTGTACAATCCGAAAAAGCTCAGAGAAATGGCGGCGGCGGAACTTGCGGCAAAAGATAAGGTCATAAAGATAAAGACTGAAAAGGAAAAAAATATCACCAAAGAAGAGGCTATGTCGCAAAAGGAGGCAAACCGCAGAAAACTTGCCGAGGCAAGAAAAGCGGACGCTCTGAAATATGGAGAGGAATATAAAGAGGACGATGATGACGACAACTAACGTTGTCCGAAAGGGGTAGATTATGGAAAAAGAATTTACGGCTAAAACAGTCGAGGACGCCAAAAAGCTCGCCGCAAAGGAGTTTGGCGTAAGCGTTGACGACATTGATTTCGATATTCTCGAACAGCCTAAAAAGTCGCTTTTCGGGGGTTTTAAAGGCGAGGCGCGCGTAAATGCAATCTACGAGCCTGTTGAGGAAACGAAAGAGCGCATCTACGAAGCTGACGAGGAAGACTTGGCTGAAGAAGCTAGGGTTGCGGAGGATAAAGATGACGAGCAGGACTATGAAGAACCTTTGCCCGACGATTTTGACGTTGACAAAAGCGTAAAGGTGCAGACGGCTGTCAAGTACCTCACGGACGTTCTTACAGCGCTTGGCTTGAACGGTTTTTCTATCACTCCTTTGAAGCGCGGAGGAATGGTTGTGCTTGACATAAGCGGAGAGAAGCTTGGAATTGTCATAGGAAAGCGCGGAGAAACTCTCGACAGTCTTCAGTATCTGACAATTTTAGCCAGCAACCGCTCTGAAGAAAGTTTTTGCAGGATTTCTCTTGACTGCAACGGTTACCGCGAAAAGCGCCGTGAAGCGCTGATTGCGCTTGCAAAGAAAACCTCTGCAAAGGTTATAAAGCAGGGCAGGAAAATCGCGCTTGAGCCTATGAACCCATATGAGCGCAGGATAATTCACAGCTGTGTTGCGGAGATAGAGGGCGTTTCAAGCCGCTCTACGGGCAGTGAGCCATACAGAAAGGTGGTTATCTACGCCGACAGACCGAAGTTTGATAACCGCAGGCACGGCAAAAATGGCAGAAATTTCCGCCGTTCAAACAACTATGAACACAGCAATTACAAGCGTTCAGAAAATTCATCTGACGCAAACGAAAACTCCGCAGAGTTTTCAAAGGAAACAGTTGACGCGGAGAAGAATGCAACGCTGTACGGCAAGATAGAACTTTAATGGCAGTATACAGTTTAAAATGGACAGTGTACAGTTATGGTGTTCGCTTCGCGGACGATTTAGATTGTTTTGAAATTATCAGAGCGTAAACCATTTGAACGGTTTACGCTCTTTGCTTTATAAAGAACTCCCCCGCTCTTTTCGGGAGCGGGGGAGGACTTTATCCGTTTATTGCGCTGTATATAGTATTGCAGTCGTATGTATTGCCTTTGTAGGTAATTTTAGCTTTGTCACAGCCTATGAAAGCATCACCCGCTAAATATTGTATACTGTCGGGAATGGATATGTTTTTCAGGTCTGTACAATCGTAGAAAGCGCAGTCTCCGATTAAGGTCACACCTTTGCCGATTTTTACACTTGTAAGACTTGTACAGTTTTGGAAAGCAGAAACGCCGATTTTAGTCAAGCCTTTCGACAAGCTAACATATTCGATATCTTCATTTTCCCTTAAACTAATATCTACAATCCTTTCTCCGCCTATAGTATCGGGGATAATTATATTCTTCTCTTTTCCCTTATATTTGGTTATAATATTTCCGCCTGCCGTCACATCAAACTTATATTCAAAATCATCTTCGCTGTTTTCTTTGTCCTTATTTTTATCATTATTCTCCGAAACGATTTCATCATCGTCCGTGTCTTTTGTCGTTTCATCACTGCGCCCGCAAAGGCTTAACATTAAAGCCGCCGCAAGAGCTGACGCCATAAACTTCTTCATTTTCATTTGTCAAAATCCTTTCGATAGCTGCCATCAGACAACAATATATTCCCGTATCTTATTCAATGTGCTTTCTCCTATTCCGTTTACATTTAACAACTCGTCAACCTCGGTGAAACTGCCGTTTTCTTCGCGGTAGGATATAATCTCTTGGGCTTTGGAGTCGCCTATGCCCTGAAGTCTGGTGAGTTCACGCAAAGTTGCGGTGTTTATATTTATCGGGAATGTCACAGCTTCGGGCGCGCCCTCAATATAACGCGGGCAGCTGCCGTCAGACAGCATGCCGTGAAGAGCTGCTTCACCGCTGACTGCACCGTAAATGCAAACTGCCATAATGACAATCCATGCGATTATTTCTATTATCTTCATTATGTACCTTGCGACCATAATCCGACGTCCTTTAACAAAATTTTACAAAGATATTGTATCACAACTATATTTCATTGTCAAGCCAAAATTATAAAATTAAGAGCGCAAAGCCTTGAAAAAATCTAACAGATATGTTATAATATAATAGTATTGGACTGTCGATAAGCCCTAAACGGCTATTCAACGGTCTGGAACTTAACATTATATAAGGATATAAATAGCAAGGGGAAGATAAAATGCGGTTAGTGGCTATTGTGGGCAGACCAAACGTAGGGAAGTCCACTTTGTTTAATAAGCTTGTAGGGAAACGGCTGTCGATTGTTGACGATACGCCTGGGGTTACAAGAGACAGGATTTACAGCAGGTGCGAGTGGCTGGGCAGGGAGTTTACGCTTATCGATACGGGAGGAATTGAGCCTAAGACTGATGACGTTATTCTGGCGCAGATGCGGGAGCAGGCTATGCTTGCAATCGAAAGCGCGGACTGCATAATCTTTGTCGCTGACCTTACTACGGGCGTTACGGCAAGCGACAGTGATGTTGCAGCTATGCTTATGAAAAGCGGGAAGCCTGTTGTACTTGCGGTCAACAAGGACGACAAAATCGGCGAGCCGCCGCCCGAATTTTACGAGTTTTACAACTTAGGACTGGGCGAGCCTGTTGCGGTTTCGGCGGTGCATGGACACGGCACGGGCGATTTGCTTGAAGCGGTTTTTGAAAAGCTGCCGCCTGACGAGCCTGAGGATTTTGACGACAACGCCATAAAGGTTGCCGTCATAGGAAAACCTAACGTCGGGAAAAGCTCGCTTATAAACTTCATCACGGGCGAAGAGCGCTCGATTGTGTCGGATATTGCGGGGACAACGCGCGACGCTGTTGACAGCGAGGTTGTGCGGGGTGAGGACAAGTTTGTTTTCATTGATACCGCGGGCATGCGCAGAAAAGCAAAGGTCATTGAAAATGTCGAGCATTTCAGCGTATTGCGCGCGCTTATGGCTGTTGACAGGGCGGACGTGTGCGTGGTTATGATTGACGCGACAGAGGGCTTTACAGAGCAGGACAGCAAGGTCGCGGGGTATGCGCACGACAAGGGAAAAGCGTGCGTTATTGCCGTAAACAAGTGGGACGCTGTTGACAATAAAACGGACTCGACAATGCGGGATACCGAGAAAAAGCTGGAAAACGACTTCTCGTTTATGTCTTACGCGCCGTTTGTGTTTATTTCGGCAAAAACGGGACAGAGAATTGACAGGCTTTTTGAACTTATAAAAGAAGTGCATGAACAACATTCCCGCAGAATTTCAACGGGAGTTTTAAACGACATGTTAAACTATGCCGTATCACGCGTACAGCCCCCGTCAGACAAAGGCAAAAGGCTTAAGATATACTATATGACGCAGGCGGCTACAAACCCGCCGACTTTCGTCATTTTCTGCAACAGCAAAGAACTTTTTCACTATTCATATCAGCGGTATATTGAAAATCAGATACGCGAAAACTTCGGACTTGATAAAACTCCGATAAAACTCACCATAAGAGAAAGAGGAGAATAAAACAAAGAAAATGAAGAAAATATTAAAGGCTTACCGCGACTACAATATGAAAAACTGGCGTAAGATATTTCTTTTGGCGGGACTGCCCGTGCTTGCGGTAATAACGGTGCTTTTTGTATTGAATTTGACGGGAGTGCCGCCTTTTGGGGGTACGGTGTGGAACTGGCTGTTTATTGCTCTTTATGTCGTTTATGCGGTAGTTGTGATAAAGACGCTGTATACGGCGGTTAAGTCAAGACCTGCGCGCCTTGAACGGCATTTGTACGCAATAAGCGAAAAAGAACGCAATACCGTTTTCGAGGAGTTTGACCTGTCAAAGTCGGAAAACGGAAGATTTTTCCTGAGCGAATTTCTTCTGCTGTTTACAGACTGCGGGGGAATAATCCGCTATGCGAAAATCGGAGAGGTTTCCGTCATAGGAAAGGCAATATGGCTTGCGTCGGGAAAAAAGGCGGTCATGCTTAAGGCTAAGACGAATGAAGAAGCGCTTGAAGTTGCCAAGAAAATTCAGGAGAGAATACCCGAAGATACAGTCATTGAGGACGAGGAAGAAGAATTAACCGAAGAACAAATAAAGGCGCAGGAAACCGACGAGAAGATAATGAAAGATATAGTTGGAATTAAAACCGATGAGGAAACCGACAGCGGAGATAACGGGGAATGAAAGAGATTGCCGGAGAATACCTGAAAATATACCGCTCGGTTATAATTCAACAATGGTTTATAGCCGTTATCTGCGCAGTACTGTTTGCGGTTTTCGGCGCGTTTAAGAGTGTGTTTGCGGTTGTGGTGTGCATATGCTTTGCGCTGATTGCGCTTACCGCAACGATTGTTATTCTGCTTTCACCCAAGCTGTTTGAACAAAGGCTGAAGAAATGTCCCGAAGATGTCAGAGAGGAAATTTTAGAGGGCAAGTTTGTTGTTTTAGGAGAAAGGCGTTTTTACGAAAACCATTTGCTGTATTACTCGAAACGGAGAATAAATCTCGTGAGATATGACGAGATAACGCGCGTTGAGATAAAGTCCATAATGAAAATGGAACTTACCGTCAAAAGCGGCAAAAAACTCTCTCTGCCGACAAATCCCGACGAAAACTCGGCGGTTATAGCCGCGGCATTTAAAAGCAAAAATCCGCTGATTGAGTTTGTCATCAACGGACGGACGATTGAAAATATTGACGTAAAGGAAAGAGAAAAATGATTTGGATATGCTATGCGGTGATGATTGCCGTGCCTTATCTTTTAAGCGGAATTAACACCTCTATCATTGTCGCCAAAATAAAAACAGGCAAGGACATCCGCACAATGGGAAGCGGAAACGCGGGACTTACAAATACTCTGCGCGTTTTGGGAAAAGGCGCGGCGGGAATCGTACTGCTGGGAGATGTGGCAAAGGCGGCGATTGCGGTGCTGATTGTAAGGCTTGTGTTCATGTTTGTGGGCGGGGTGAATACAATGAACCCCGAAGAGAACATGACATGGGTAGAAAATTTCGCGGTGTTTATGGCGATAGTGGGGCATTGTTTTCCGCTGTACTATGGATTTAAGGGCGGAAAAGGCGTGCTTGCGTCAATTTCGGCTATCTTTGTCTACGACTGGAGAATAGCCTGCATACTGCTTTCAATATTCATTATAATAGTAGCGTTTACGAAATATGTTTCTCTCGGCAGTTGTATTGCTTCGTCATGCTATTTCATAGTGTCATTCTGCTTCGGCTTTTTAATTGACAACAATCCTGCGTTTATTATAAACACGATAATAAGCGCATTTTGCGGAGGGCTTATTGTTTTCAGGCACCGCGAAAATATAAAGAGGCTTGTTACACATACAGAGAAGAAATTAGGAGAAAAGGCTAAGTAAAGTATACAGTGGACAGTGTAAAGTGTACAGCAAAGGTATCCGCCTTGCGGCGGATAAGATTCAGATTGTTTTCGGGATAAAACGTTATACTTGCTGATTAGCGGATAAAGTTCCTTAAAATTAAAAACAAAACAGGAGTGGTAATTATGGCAAGAATTGCTATACTTGGGTGCGGATATGGGACGGCGCTTGGCGTTTTATACACAAAATACGGTCACGAGGTGACTACTTGGACAAAATTCGAAGCTGAAGCCGAACAGCTTAGAACCGAACGCGAGCATAAAAGGCTTTTGCCGGGAGTTAAGCTTCCGGACTCGCTTGGCGTTACTTCCGATCCGAAAATCGTTTCGGGAGCGGATATTGTCGTAGTGTGCATACCGTCCGCATTTTACCGCGGCGCTGTAAGAGAAGTGAAAGAATATATCGACAAAAAAACGGTCGTTATAAACGCAAGCAAGGGGCTTGAAGAAAGCACGGGAAAGCGCCTTTCGGAAGTACTGCGCGAAGAATTGCCCGACAACCGCATAGGCGTTATAACAGGTCCCTGCCATGCGGAAGAAATAGCGAGGTTTGTTCCTACAACAGAAGTCTGCGCGGGTTATGACAATGGCACTGCAGAATATATTCAGCAAACGCTTTCAAACGAATGTTACAGGATTTATACAAATGACGACGTCTGCGGGTGTGAACTTGGCGGGGTATTGAAAAACCCTATCGCTTTGGGGTGCGGTATCGCAAGAGGCATGGGACTTGGCGACAACACAGTAGCCGCTCTTATGACAAGAGGAATGACGGAGATAACAAGGCTCGGCGTTGCGCTGGGGGCAAGCTGGAAAACCTTTACGGGAATGGCGGGCATAGGCGACCTTATCGTCACCTGCACTTCTTTACATTCGAGAAACTTCAGAGCGGGAAACCTTATAGGAAAAGGCGTGCCTGCCGCTGATGCTGTTGCGCAGGTTGGAACGGTCGAGGGATACACAAACGCTCGCACAGCGTTCAGACTGGCGCAGGCACACAATGTAGACGTGCCTATAATAGAGCAGATAGTGAAGATATGCTTTGAAAACGGCGATCCGAAAAAGAGCATTTCGGTGCTTATGAACCGTGAAACAAAACACGAGCGCGAGCAATACTGGACAGACTGATTTTAATTCGAGGTGAATTTATGCGCGAAAAAGCACCCTCTACCATTAACGAGCAAATCAAAATACTAAAACAGCGCGGCTGTGTTTTCGAGGACGAACAGCAGGCGCGCGAGATACTTAAGTACATCAACTATTACAGACTTTCAAACTACTTTGAGCCTTTTTCCGTCAGCAAGCACAAATATGAAAACGGCGTTACGTTCAACAAAATTATGCGCGTTTATGAAATGGACAGAAAGCTCAGGAGTATTCTGCTGGCGGCGCTTGAAGAGGTTGAGATTGCGCTAAGAGCGGTCATTTCAAACTATCATTCGCTTAAATACGGCGCGCTGGGTTATTTAAATCCGTCATGCTTTGGACTTCAGCATAATCATCAGACGTTTATAGCGAGGCTTAATCATCTTGTCGAGTCAAACTCCGACCGCGATTTCGTAAAACACTACAACGCGAAATACGGAGGAAAATTTCCGCTCTGGGTAATGGTGGAGTTGTTTTCATTCGGCACGCTTGCTTTTTTCTACAAAGAAATGCAGAACACCGACAAAAAGACGATTGCGTCGGGATATTACGGGTGTTCATCTTCCGAACTTGACAACTGGGTGTTTTGCCTTAACGAACTGCGCAACTACTGTGCGCACTACAACAGGCTATATGGGAGCACATTTCCCGTAACTCCCAAAACACCGCGCGATTTTCCATTTGAGTTACAGCCCGACCTTTTCGGGTATATAATCATATTAAAGCAGATTTTCCACAACAAGGCAAACTGGAATGAACGCGTTGCAAAGCCTGTTTCAAGGCTTATAAACAAGAACAGAAACGACATAAGGCTTTCGGATATAGGGTTTCCAGATGACTGGGAAATGTATATAGACTGTCGATAAAGCCCCATCTACTTCGTCAGCGTAACAGCGTTATCCGCCTACGGCGGATAATGCGTACAGCCACAAAGGCTAGTTGCAGTAACGCTTCCTTGTATCTGGGACTTTCTCGACAGTCTATGACTTGACTTTTATACAGGCTGATACATATAGGGGTTATTGACGCAGAATAGCTGATTAACGATGGCGCATTTTGTCGGAAAGAGGCGTTGTTTATGCCGAATGATTTTAAAAAGTTTATTGATACGGGCGGGAAAAGCCTTGACGATATTAAAAACCAGATACTGAAAATGCTGTCGAAAACTGCAGGAAATGTTGTAAACGACATTGAAAAGGAAGTAAAGAAAGAGGTCAAAAAAGAAGTCCGCAAGACAATAAAAAACGTTATTGACTACACGGGAAAAGCGGAGAAAATACCGCCAAGACAAGAAAACCGCACCGCTGAAATAAAGCCTGAAACCGAAAAAACGCCCGACGAAATCGCTTATCCTCACGAAAGTTTAAACGAAAATATGTCGCCGCATGATATTGCGGTAAACGAGAAGATTTTCGGCATGCGCAAGCAGAGGGAAATCTCGCACAACGGATATATAGTACAGCGCTGTGCGGAAATTACATTTGTAATGCAGGGCGAATATGTAAAGGACGTTGAGGACGATTATTCGAGAAGCGCATTTTTCGGTATGACAACTCCCATGTACGCCTCAATGTCAAACTCACAGCTTCGGACATACTTCACCTGGCGCACTGACGTAAGGCGCGGAGTTTACCGCGAAACCGACAAATCCTATGTCATTTTGTACGTTTATGAACTTTTAAACAAAATCGGCGTTCATTCGTCTGACGAGGCGTTTTCAAAGCTGCTGGCGCTTTGGGAAAACATGAAATCGGCTAAATATCTTGATGATGTTCTTCCCCGCTGGCTTAAGGACTTTTACGCATACAACAACATATCGGGCGAATTTCCGAATATTGAAAGCAAGGACGAAAATTCGGCGAGGAAAAGCGCTGTTGAGATTTCTATGGGGAATTTCAAGGACAAGCTTGATTTTCTGGCAGGAAATTCCTCGTACAATATAAAAGAAAGCGCGTTTTATTCGGAAAAGACTGCGGATATTATCAACGGCGCGTTGGAAATGGTGTTAAGTGAACTTTCGGAATACTGCAAAAAAAGCGGGATTACCCTTGACGCGCTTATCTGCGGGCAGATGAAAAAGGACTATTCTTGGCGGCAGTTTGCGGGGGCGTTGGTAAATCTTGACAGAATGGACGGTTTCCGCGCAGTTAAGATAAATCATGAGGAAAGCTACTGCATAAAGCGCGGTGAACCTGCATTTGAAGAATATTCGCTGTCAGTTCAAAAAGGCATAATCGGGTTTGTCCTTAAAAGCGTTGAAGCAAGACTGCGCATAAGGACGGGATTTGGCAGGAAAATCACGGTCAATCCCGCTATGCTTTCAAATGACGTGAAAAACCGCGCGAAAGCAATGGCGGCAGTCGAAAACCCCGAATTTGCCGAAACAATTGAACGCGCTGTTGACAAATACTGCGATAAAAACGGCATTTTCCAAAACAGCAAAGCTGACGGCGACAATTTCACCTATAAAACTCAAAAGGTGGAGATTGACGTATCGAAACTGTCAGAAATCCGCGAACAAGCCGAGATAACAGCGCAAAAGCTGATACAAGATGACGGCGAATTTGACGAAAACGATATTGCGGACGATTTTGAAAACAAAGCCGAACAAGTTTCAAACGAGGAGTTTTCAGAGAAAATATCGGATTATTCAACTCTTACGGGAGAACAAAGCGAATGGGAAATTCTGTCAGGACGGCTTTCCGATATTGAAAGAGAACTTTTGCGCGTTATGTATGAAAACGGCGACGGAAACGAGTTTTGCAGAGAAAGAGGACTGCTTTCGGAGACGGTTTTTGAGAAGATAAACGCGCTTGCTTTGGAGTTTATTGGCGACATCATAATAGAAAACGGAGAGTTGATTTCAGACTATAGGCAGGATATAGCGGAAATAGTATTCGGAGATTAGTACATATGAAATTTTTAGTTAAAACGGTGTTTTTTGCTTTTGCAATAGCGGTTTCGGTTTTGTTTTCAATAACCGCATTTGCGGAAAGTGATGAAAACAACGAAAGCATAACGGTTGACGAAAACGGAAACGCAGAGTTTACGGGCGAATTTCCTATGCAGGAATTTTCGGACTACTATGTTGACAAGACAGTGAAGATAACGGACGAAAGTTTTTGTGTTCCGAAAACAAGCGTTCTTACAGTAAAAAGCGGAGGAGATTTGCAAGTTTATGTAGGCGGTGCGCTGGATATAGAGGGCGTGCTAATAATTGAACAGGGCGCAAGAGTGACGGTGTCCGGTGAATTTCGGGCATATGAAAAAGCGAAAATCAAATGTTTGGGCGAATTTGTATCAACAAAAAAATCAAGCGTTTTGCTTGCGGGAGAGTTTTTAAACGACAAAAGTTCAACCGTTGTATTCGGCGGGAAAACAAATCTGTATAAACCTTGCCTTTATCAAAATCAAGGCAGGACAACATTCGGTGCTGACGCATATGCGACGGTTTCGGGGAATTATCATGTATCAGCAACAGGCGAGTTGTTTATAAAAGGCACGTTCAACACAACGCTTAACGCTAAAGTCTTAACAGACGGTTTTGTTATGCTTACGGGAAAGCTATATAATACGGGTGAGATTACATACTCCGAAAATGCCGTTACAAAGCTTGGCGGGCAGTTTATCACGGGAAAAAGCGGGAGGCTGATTGACAAAAGGGCGGACAATTCGGACAGCGCTGAAAATGAAAGCAGTGAACATGGCGCAAAATATCTGAAAGGCATAGACGTTTCATACTGGCAAGGGGCGATTGACTGGAAAAAGGTAAGGGACGCGGGAGTTGAATTTGCGTTTTTGAGGTCGTCTCTTGGCGACTACTACACTGACGAAACGTTTTACTACAACATAACCCAAGCGCAGAAAGTCGGGATAAAGGTCGGCGTTTATCATTTCTGCCGGGCGGATACCGTTGAAAGCGCGAGGGCTGAAGCAAAGTTTTTCCTTGAGGCGTTAAAGCCGTATAAGCCCGATTTTCCGATAGTTGTGGACATTGAGGACAGCAGGCAGGAAAATCTCAGCGTTTCTGAACTTACGAGAATAGCTGATGTATTCTGCAAGGAAGTGAAGAAAGCGGGATATACTCCCATGATTTACGCAAGCGCGTCCTGGCTTAACAACAAGCTTGATACCAAACAGCTGTCCGAATACGAGATATGGGTTGCGCACTGGGGCGCGGTAAGACCTGCATTTCGGGGAGATTACGGCGTGTGGCAGTATTCATGCGAGGGCATGGTTTCGGGAATTTCGGGCAAGGTCGATTTAAATATTGCGTATAAGGATTACTCAAAGAACGCTGAATGACAAGTATAAAAACAGAACCTCCAAATGTTGAGGTTCTGTTTTTTTGGCATATTTATTCCATAATTATGCACAAAGCAAGGATGTTTGGTTTAAAAACTTTGTTTAATATGCCCGAATTTTTTAACTTTGGGATTTTAGTTAAATTAACGGAAAGATTTTTGAGATTTGACATTTATTCCCAAAAACAGCTTGTAAATATTCTTTGTTACATTTGAATTTCAAGCGTTTTTTGGAACTTTTGCACAAATTTAACATAGTTTTTATGTTTGACATTGACGAAAGAAATTGATATAATATAGAAAAACCAAGTTGTTATGGCAAATTCAGCTTTGGGTTTTACAGATAGAAAAAACGGAAAATGGATGGATAGCGGACTGCGATAAAGTCAAATGGGGCTTTATCGACAGTCTGAACGGACTAATGGAGGCTAGATGAAAACTACGTTTATTAGAGAGAAGCTTAGGGCGTTTACCTATCATACTCACATGGTAAAGCTTACAATGCTTATCTCAATGATGCTTGGGCTTGCGCTTATAACAGGCGCGCTCTATTTTAAAAGTTCGGTTTATATTACCGACAACGGTTATGTTAAAGAGATAAAGACAAATGAAACCGAGGTTGAAGCCATTCTCAACGAAGCTGACATCAGGCTTGGCGACGGCGATAAAACAACTTTAACCAGAGAGGACAACAAAATCTACATAAACATTGCCCGTGCGTTTAATGTTACAGTGAATGCCGACGGCGAAACGCATAAGCTAAGAATGACGGAGGGAAATGTTGCAAACGCGCTTTTCGAGGCGGGCGTAAAGCTTGGCGAATATGACTTTATGGACAAGAAAGCTGACGATAAGCTTTTCGGCGGTATTGAGATAAATGTTTCCCGCGTGTCGTATGTTACAAGAGAAGAAAAAACGGAAATTGCATTTGATACCGAATATGTTGATGATTCAAATCTGAAGATAGGAACTCAACAGGTTATCACCGCAGGTGAGCCGGGTGAAATTGTTGAATATTACAGCGACAAGTATGTTGACGGCAAGCTTGTTGAAAGCAGAAAAACCGGCGAAACAACGGCGAAAGCACCCGTTACGGAGGTAATAGGGCGCGGTACTTCGCTTCAGGTGC
>CANQOJ010000034.1 GCA_947625455.1 uncultured Clostridia bacterium
ATACGCATAAATGCAATTCTGTCGCGGTGAGCCTTGTTCATATTCGCCTGTATCTTGAATATAAACGCGGAGAAATTCTCGTCAAACGGATCAACAATGCCGTTTTCCGTTTTCCTCGGCAGCGGCGGCGTTGTCATCTTCAAAAAGTTTTCAAGAAACGGCTCAACTCCGAAATTCGTAAGCGCCGAGCCGAAAAAGACAGGCGACAGTTTCCCCGAATTAACAAGTTCCGAATTAAACTCCTCGCTTGCGCCGTTAAGGAGTTCAACGTCATCTTTAAGAGTATTGTAGTTGCTTTCGCCGATAAGACCTGCAAGGTTTTCGTCGTTAAGGTCGGCTTCGTGCGAGGCAACTTCTTTTATGCCGTAATTCATTCCGTCGTTCATTTCAAACGAGATTATCCTGCGGCTTTCGCGGTCGTAAACTCCCTTGAAGTCCTTTCCCGAACCTATCGGCCAGTTTACGGGATAGGTTTTTATACCGAGTTCATTTTCAATTTCTTCCAGCAAATCAAAAGGATTTCTGCTTTCCCTGTCCATTTTGTTTATAAACGTAAATATCGGTATATTGCGCATAACGCATACCTTAAACAGCTTTCTTGTCTGGTTTTCAACGCCTTTCGCCGCGTCTATTACCATAACCGCGCTGTCCGCCGCCATAAGCGTGCGGTAGGTATCCTCGGAGAAGTCCTGATGTCCGGGGGTATCGAGAATGTTTATGCAAAATCCGTTGTAGTTGAACTGCATAACGGAAGAAGTAACGGAGATACCGCGCTGTTTTTCAATCTCCATCCAGTCAGAAACAGCGTGCCTTGTGTTTTTCTTGCCCTTTACAGCGCCCGCCATAGCTATTGCGCCTCCGTAGAGCAGGAACTTTTCGGTAAGAGTTGTTTTTCCCGCGTCGGGGTGTGAAATGATAGCAAACGTCCTGCGGCGTTCTATTTCGTGATTTAATTCGGACATAATATTATTCCTCTTTATTTTTGTTCAGCATATTTTGTTCGGCATTGTAAATATGTTCGTTTGCCTCAAGCTTTGAGGGTTCTTCAATACCCTTGTTTTTAAGCGTCAATGTAAATGTCATTCCGACAATTATCGGCAAATAAAACGTGAAAATTCTCCACAGCATCATTGCCGTACCCGTATATTCTCCAAAAATCCCTCCGAAAAATCCTGCAAATCCGAGTTCAGCCGCGCCCATTGCGCCGGGAAGCGGAATAAATGCCGAAATCATCAGCACAAACGCCTGATATGAAACTATCTGCAAAATTCCCGAACCCTCAAGACCAAAGCCTAAATACAAAACGTATGTAATGCTTAAATACAGCGTCAGTTGTATAAACGTGAAGAAGCAGGACTTTATGATAGCGGGGATATTGCTTTTAAGGAACATAAAGTTTGTGTGAAATTTCTCAACTTCGCGGGTGAAATAAACTCTCTGGCGCATGGGATTTTTTACAATATGCATTTTAGCAAGCAGTGAAATTACCGCGTTAAGGAATTTAACCGTGCCTTTTCTCCATACCGCAATACCCAACAGAAAGATTATAACGAGAGTATTCACCGCAAAACCTATAAACACAAACGGAGTAAGTCCCTTTTCCGACAAATCATTTCCAAATTGACCTATGCCTATGCACAAAGTAAACACCGAGTAAAGCGTAAGCACAAACTGATATACAATAAACCTTGACAACAGCGCCGTAAGAGTGTTTCCCAGCGGCACGCCGAATTTTACGAAATAATACGTCTGCATAGGCTGACCGCCCGACGCAAACGGAGTTATGCAGTTGAAATACTGACCGATTATTGTGTCAAGCCAGCTGTAATAAAACTTTGTCTTTGTTTTCATGGCTTTCAGCAGTGAATGTACCGTCAGCGCCTCGCACAGCCAGTACCCGACCATAAACAATATGCCCAGTACAATAAACCACGGATTTATCGCTTTTACAGCATTGAAAACCTTTTCGGGCTTGTCAAAAACAAACAGATAGACTATCATTATAACAAAGGCAATACCGCATACTATGAGATTTAGTTTTTTGCCCAACTTTTTCATAATTTACCCCTTTTATACACATACTTATACTATTATAAAAAAAAATTCCCTGCTTGTCAAGGCTTTTCTTCCAAATTCTATTAAAATTACTTGACAAAATCTGTGTTTGGTGTTATAATAAGATGTTGAATTATTGCGAAAGGGTGAAGGCAATGTTTATTGAAAATGAATACAGAACCGCTTACTGCAGCGGTTTTAGTGAAAATGACATAGGCAAAAAGGTGAGGGCGGCAGGCTGGGTTGAAAATATCCGCGACCATGGCGGAATTATGTTTGTCGACCTGCGCGACCATTACGGCGAGGTTCAGATCGTTTTCCACAACGAAAGTCTGCTTGAGGGCATTCACAAGGAATGTGCGGTATCCGTTACGGGTACGGTTTTAAAGCGCGACGAAAGCACATATAACGATAAAATAGAAACGGGAACTATTGAAATTGAAGCTGAAGAAGTTCGTATTCTCGGAAAAGTTACGGAACAGCTTCCGTTTGAAGTTGCTACTTCCCGCGAAACAAGAGAGGACGTAAGGCTTAAATACCGTTATCTTGATTTGCGCAATAAGAAAATGCACGACAATATCGTACTGCGTTCGGAGATTATTGCGTTTTTGCGTGATAAGATGCGCGAAATGGGATTTATAGAACTTCAGACGCCCATTCTGTCAACTTCTTCGCCTGAGGGTGCGAGAGATTACCTTATCCCCAGCCGTAAACATCACGGAAAGTTTTATGCGTTACCGCAGGCGCCCCAGATTTTCAAGCAGATATATATGGTTTCGGGATTTGACAGGTATTTCCAGATCGCGCCGTGTTTCCGCGACGAGGACGCGAGGGCTGACCGTTCGCCGGGAGAGTTTTATCAGCTTGACTTTGAGATGAGTTTTGCGACGCAGGAAGATGTGTTTAAGGTTGCGGAGGAAGTTCTTTCGACGGTATTTACAAAGTTCTCGGACAAAAAGGTAAGTTCCGCGCCGTTCAGAAGAATTACATTTGCCGAGTCAATGCTGAATTACGGCACTGACAAGCCCGATTTGCGCAATCCGCTTATTATCAAGGAATTGTCGGATTTGTTTGTTGACAGCGATTTCAAGCCTTTCGCAAACAAATGCGTGCGCGGTATAAGAGTTCCTCAAATGGCTTCGCAGACCAAGAGTTTCTTTAAGAATATGGAGGAATTTGCCGTAAACGAAGTCGGAATGAAAGGGCTTGGCTACTTTAAGGTTGAAGACGGCGAAAACGGCAAATTCAAGTACAACGGTCCTATTGACAAGTTTTTGAATGACGCGCAGAGAGATGAACTTGCAAAACGCTGTGAACTTGAAGTCGGAGATGTTTTGTACTTTATTGCGGATACTCCGAAAAATGCGCCTAAGTTTGCAGGGCAGATACGCACTGAAGTTGCAAAGAGAATGAAGCTGATTGACGAAAGCAGATTTGAACTGTGCTTTATCGTTGATTTTCCTATGTATGAACTTGACGAGGAAACGGGAAAGATTATCTTCACGCACAATCCTTTCTCAATGCCTCAGGGCGGGCTTGACGCGCTTTTAAACAAAAATCCGCTTGATATTCTGGCTTTCCAGTATGACATAGTCTGCAACGGCGTTGAACTTTCGTCGGGCGCAGTGAGAAACCACGACCTTGACATTATGGTTAAGGCATTTGAGATTGCTGGATATACAGAAGAAGATGTTGCGTCAAAGTTTGGCGCGCTGTATAATGCATTCAAGTTCGGCGCACCGCCGCATGCGGGCATGGCGCCGGGAGTTGACCGCATGATAATGCTGATTACGGGAGAGGAAAGCATAAGAGAGGTTATTGCATTCCCGCTGAACTCAAATGCGCAGGATTTACTGTTAGGCGCGCCTACGGAAGTTACCGAACAACAACTCAGAGAAGTTCATATCAAAGTAAGAAAACAAAATTAAAGTGTTTAGATATTACAAGAGCGTAAACTGCCGAAATCGGGAGTTTACGCTCTGATTTTATTAAAACAACACTTCCTCACTTACCGCAAACAACAAACTCCGATACGCCGTCATCTGCCAAAACAGTAACGCTGCTTCTTAATGTAAAGTCATAACTGCACCTACGGCATTTTATATGAATATGAACACTGCCTTGCATACTTCAAACCTCTTATTATAATGGTTCAGCCCATCCGTCATTGAACAGCACTTTTTCTGTCAATTCGGGCAAAACCTCAAAAAGAAATTCATGTATTCCCCACCAGCAAGCCCCGTGCAGATTAAAATAAATGCCGTAGGTAAATCTGCCTGTCGCTTTGTCATAAGACGTCGTATACTTTCCCTGCCATTCTTCTTTAATGTTATCATGACGCCAGCGTATAGGCGGTATAAAATTCCTCGAAATATACTTGTCAATATTATCAAACTTATACTCGTACATCTCGTTCAAATCATTTTCATCAACATTTTCCAGAACGATATCTAAAATATATTGTTTCAACAGCGGATTAGTTACCGCTAAATATTTTTCCTCAAAGAAATAACCGAAGTCCTCTCTAAATTCGGGCTTTATAATTACTTCCCCGACGTCTGCTACGTAATAACTCATTTTTACTCCTAATAAATGTGTTACACCCATATGCTTACGAGTGTAATACTGTTTTAAATACCGCGTCAAAATAATTAGACGGATTGCGTATCTGTCCCTCTGGGGGACCTACATGAATTTTTAACATAAACGTTTAGCCTTTCAAATACCGCCTGTTGTAATAATAATGCAGAACTTCATCAGCCTGTTCGTCAGTCATTCCGTCCTCCCCGCCTGTACCCCAGCGGACGTTCTGTTTAAACTCGTCAAGATAAATATCTAAATCAATTGAATTTGACAAAACGGCGTTTTCAAGTTCCGTTATTGCGTCTTCAACTACCTTTGGAATAGGAAAATCAAATTTCTTTCTGATAAACTTCATTGTTTTCTCCTTTATAAATTCCAGACTGTATAAAAAGTCCAACCTCAGGCTTTATCGACAGCCTGAAATTCATCATGTTTTTTCTGTGCTTCTAAATCTATGCCGTCAATGCTTGTTTCATATACAAACTGTTTAAGTGTTGACATTTCGTTTGTTTCATAAAATTCAATCAGAAGCTTCATAAATTCGGCTTGATGTTCAATAGGTACGGAAATGATACCGCAGCCGTTTCGTATCATTTCATGATTTGCCGCAATCATACTTGTACTGATATTGCCGCCGGAAAACATCTGCGCGCGCATGCAATACAGCATAAGAGTGATACAGCGCTCTGTCGGGTTGTCTATACCCATTATGTTCTTAAGGCTTTGTTTTATCTGAAATTCATCGGGGTAATCGGGTTTCCAAGACGTACCGCTGACTGAAATTTGAATATGGCGCAAAATGCCCGCATTTAAATATAATTGTCCGTCGGCGATATATCCGTTAAGTTTGCAGATGTAACTAAAATCCGTCGGATAGTCAACGGTATTAAAAACAAACTGCCAGGCGTGTTTTAAATTGTTGACGGCTATGATTTCATCAACTGTTTTGTTTGCAACAGAAATGCCGTTGTAAATTGCGTCAGTTTCGGGATATGTCACACTAAACCCCTCTGACTTCGCGATTTTCCAGATATAGTCGACAACATTTCGCTTTGCGACAAATAAATTCTCGTCAGCCGTAAGATTATATTTTCTGATAAAGTTCATGGATAAGCCTTTCTGCCGAACATCTTCAAACTTTTCTTCTCCGCAGCTGATGATATGTCCTGTTAAATTCGCGGTAGTATTGTAATGCTTCACTGTCCGGTTTTGAGAATATTACTCTCTTATGGTTTATTATTTCGCATTTATCTTTCGGGAAATTTCCTGTTACAAAACGCCCGCCGACTTCCAGACAACCGACGGCATTTTCCAACTCTTTTGACAGCAAACTGCTGTTTTCCGATAACGCTGCTGTTTCGTGAAGTTTTAAGTCAAACAAATAAGTCAGATGTTCATCAGGGTTTACAATTACAAGTTCTATTTCTTGTCTGCCTAGTTCTATATACCAAATACAGTCCGTTTCCCTTACGCAGGAAGTCATATAGGAAAACATATACGCTTCAAATGCCATAGCTAACTTTTCATCTTCTGATTTTTCGCCATAGACTGCGCATGCCGTATGATATGCAAGCGAGGGGTTTACGAGATGAAATCTGAACTCTTCTTCACGGCGCATGCTGTAAGTTCTGACAATAATATCTGCTTTTTCAAGTATCTTTGCAACTTTATTGAACTCAACGGGGTGAATATAAGTTTCGGGATTTACTCCGAAAGCTGTCAAGGCATTTCTGTACTTTTCGTCTAATTTCTGCAATTGCAGATATGTTTCATTTGTCACATTTAAACCGCATACGGACAAATACATTATAGTATAAACTATTGCTTTCAATTCTTCGGCGGGACAATTTGTAAGCCTTGATAAATCATCAATTACTGCTTCTTTGATATACATAGCCGGACTTGAAATTTCCCGAAATTTAAACAGCCCGCCTGTTTTCAAAAATTCCGCAAAGGTATCTTTACAATATGGTTTTTGATAAATTCGGCAAAACTCCTCGTATGAGAACAAATTTACGTTCATTCGGTTTGTTCTGTAAACTAATTCGACATCTTCCAAATAATCCAAAGAGAGCGTATGCTTTCCTGTTATAACTATTCTTTTGCCGTTTTCAGCAAGCGCTGATAAATAACAGCTTAAATCGTGACTGTCCTTTATCCGGCTGTATTCGTCAATTATAATATTTTTCTCTTTGACGTTTTTCAAAAATTCTATGTAATCCTGCCCGTTCATATCCTCACAAAGCTGTGCCTGAATATAGATTGTATCATCGGGATTTTCAACAGCCTGAAGTATTCCGAAAGTTTTACCTGTTAAGCTAAGTCCGCAGATTATAAATACAAACGGTGATTTTCCGCCAAAGCAAAATTTGCGAATATCATCAACGAAATCGCGCTCGTAAACCTCGCTTAACCCCGTTTGTTTTATCGCTTTTTGCTTCATATCCGAAATGTAGTTTTTCAGCTGTTCTCCCGAAAACGTCAGCATATAACTTATCCTCTCTGTCAGTCAAAATTCACTCGTTAAGCCTATCCCATACATACGGCGGTTCAAAAATAAATTTGCAGTACGGAATACATTCAATACCGTTTTTATTTTCTTCCGTATCTCTTGTAACAAGTATTTTATTATACAAATCAGGGAGTGCATCTATTGTCCTCTTTTTTGACACGGATATTTGTATTGCTGTTTCTGATACAGTGACATAATCAATTTCATTGCCGTTACTGTCCCTGTAAACAAAACAGCCTCTGTCAATAAGCAAACCTCTGAAATGATGTTCAACAATAACGCCTAGCAATTCTGCCGGCATTTTTCTTATCGGTCTGTCTATTAGTTTTTCGACCAAATCAATGAAAAACATAGGATAATCAATAGTCACTTTCATGTCGGAAAAAATATCGGGTTTTAAATACAGTTCATTTTGTTCTCCTAAAAATTTAGATGCAATATAGGGATCAACAGTCAATTTCTCTGATACAAAAGTCAAAGTTATAAATCTAAGATGTGACAAAAATACCATAGAACGTTTGCGGTTGTACGGCGTCATTGCGAAAAATGCTTTACGGCGTTCACTTAAAGTTTCGGCAATTTTTATTTGCAATGCCTTTTCTTCAACATCATTACCGCCGAAATTCACCGCAAGCATTTCAGCAAACTTTCCTATATCTCCGTTTATGCCTATAAGATAAGCATAGAGTACATTCAAAAGCATTTCGACATCTAAGCCGTCAATATCATCTTTTATTATGTGCCGAATATTGCTGTCATAAAGCGAGCGCGTTTCATTGATATAATCCTGCAGATATTCTTTCGTGCCTTTGAAGCTTTTGTAAAAATCTCCGATATTAAAAAGGAAATCAAGATATGTTTTCTCTGAAACTTCTGTTGTTTCTCTGTATTCAAGCCACTGCGGATAACTTAAAAAGCTCTCTCTTACAAATGCCGAAAATCCCCCGAAACCGATGTGAGCGATAAATTCAAGAACCTTTGAATTGCTGTCGGCAAACACAACACGAGTTTTTATATTGAAAGTTTCAGAAAACGGACCGTCAATTCTGAAAATTTCTATATCGGCATGAGACATTTGTAATACATCATCTAAAAGGTAAACGGTCTCCTCGCCATCTAACATGTCCCTGACTATTCTTTTCATAAATTCCGATTTCTCCTCGTCAGAAGAAAAATCGGTCTTAAAATTTACATAAACGGCATTCGGCAAATCAGCCGCAAGCTGTTTTAAGCATACGGTTTTACCGCACTTTGCGGGACCTGTGACAAATGTTATCTTGCTTTCGGCAATTGCTTTTCTTACATCGCGATATAATTTTCCCCTGAATTTATAATCATTGTTCTTCATTTTTACCCTCTGTCAGTTTAATTCATCTTTCAATTCGGGATAAATTTTAAGCAAATCTTCCTTAGAAATCTCTGCTAAACGAAGAGCTTTTTCAATGTCGTGAAATTCTTTAAATATGTTGTAAGCTGTATCTGCTGCAGCTTCCGCCTCTTTCTGATGAACAAAATCAGCCATTTTTTCAGCCTTCTCAGCAGTAAGACTGCCTTCAAGCTCAAATTCCAATTCGGGATAATATTGCAGTAAGAGTCCTTTAGAAATATTTGCTAAACGCAGAGCTTTCTCAGAATCGTGAATTTCTTTAAATATGTTATATGCTGTCTTTGCTTTGGCTTTTGCTTCTATCAGTTTACCTGAATCAGCCATTTTCTTAGCTTCCTTAGCAGCAAAATATTCCTCCGCCTCTTCTTTTAATTCGGGATAATATTTTAATAAATCCTCTTTGGAAATATCCATAAAATAAAAAACATTCTCCAAATTGTGATATTTTTTATAATGGTTATATGCTGCTTTTGCTTTGGTTTCAAGACAGCCTTCTTGGAAACTTTTTTCCCATATCAATTCAAATCCGCCTAAATCAAGCTTATCCTTATCCTCCTCTACAGACAAATCGTCTTTCAGCTCGTCTTTCAATTCGGGATAATATTTTAAAAAGCCCTCTTTGGATATTTCCGTTATTTCCAAAGCTTCCTTCAGCTCACAATGCTTTTCAGAGTATAATGTATACGCGACCTCCGCTGCGCCTTGCAGATAGGCTTTTTTAAAACTCTCCCTGAATTCATTTCTAAAACCCTCCTGAAAGCCTTTTTCCCATCTCATCCTGCCTAAATCGCACGTATCATTCAAATTGCCTTTCAACTCATCTTTCAATTCGCGATGATATTTCAGAAAATCTTCTTTAGACATCTCCGCCAACTCTAAGGCATCTGCCAGACGGTAATGACGACTGATTATAAACACTGCCTCAGCCTTGCCTTCTTCAAACGCTGCTTTAAAATGTAAATCATTTAAATTGCTCATATTATTTACCTCTCCTTCAATTAACTGCCTTATTTTAACTCGTCTTTCAATTCGGGATAAACTTTAAGCAAATCTTCCTTAGAAATTCCTGCTAAATCAAGTGCTTCCCTTAAATCATGATGCTCTTTGTAATACTTATATGCTACCTCTGCCTTGCCCTCTGCTCTGCCTTTTGCCTCTCTTAAATCACCTAAATCGAACATATTAATAACCTCCTTTTATTGCAATCATTAGTAATAAATTATCTATGCTTTTAACACCTGCTTTCTAAATCGTCCTTAAGTTCTTTCAGCGTCAGTGGTTCTTTATCAGTACGTATCCAGAAAGGATCCTGAACGGACATTCCGTGCTGAAACATTATAAGCTCTGACATATCGTAATAGTTCATGCCTATCTTATTTAAGTCCCTGTCAATAAACTGCCTTGTCGGCGGTGTAGTCCTGTCATAGAAAAACAATACCAGATTTGACTTGTAATCAGAAAACTTATCTGGATTGCACCCAAAAGGCAGCAAATCATAGTCATCACAAAGGACATCAAACTTCATGCAATAGTCATTCTCAATGACAAACTCACAGCATGGCGTATCCTGAAACATTAGCGTACCCGCAATATTCAGTCGTTGCATACTTCAATCCCAACCTTTCCGCAGGCATAGCGAAGATATGTTTCAGCGTGTACGGACGGGAAATTAAACTCGCTTGGGTGTAATTGCCAGTTTATAAGCCTGTTAAAGATTTTCGGATATTTGACTGCCAAGTCCTGCACCAACGCAAACTGCGATTTTCCGAATGTTTTAAACTGCATATGTTCAGCCTTTTCTTTGAATATATAGTCATCATACAACATATCATGTTCAAACATGCCTAAACCAAAATCGAAAAGCGGAGGCAGTCTGTAACCATGCTTGCTTGCAATTACTCCGAAATTATCGGTATGCCTGTCTTCATTTCCAACCAAATAATCAATAAACGCTTGAACAAGCAAATAATCTACAGCGTCTATACCGCACAATTTACGATAAGCTTCCACGATTTCATCAAATGTCTGTATTCCCTTATTAAACCGTATTTCGTAATTATATGCGGAGATAAGTCTATTGAAAGTAATGAACTGTTCATCATCTGCCAGGAAATTTTCGGAAAAAACTCCGCTGCCGTTAAAGCGGACTGCGGGATATTGCTTCAAAACAGAAACCTCGGGAATATCGGCAAATTTTTCGCCTATTTGCGAAGCTATAACCTCAACCAAATCATCACGCCAGAAACGATTTTGATAATAAAAGCACTGTTTGTAGTACCATTTTAAATCATATGAAATAAATTTTGACTGATTGCCTTTAGATGAAATATAGGTTGAAAGCGGTATCAGGTCATTATCTGACGGCAAGTTTAAAAAGCCGTCAGCTATCAGCACATGGGCGTGTATATTTGTTCTATCTGTTTTAGTCATGCACTTCATCTCCTGTTTATATTATACAGTACAGCTACTTATTTGTCAAGAAAATTTTACCGCTTTTAATAACAAACGCTGTCATCTTCTCTGCGTATAACCCGTCCACTTTATGACAATAATACTTGTTGTCGGAGGTGGTTGTTTTGTACTACAATAAAGTTGAAATAAGCGGAGTAAATACAAGCAAGCTTAAAGTTCTGAAAGAATCGGAGAAAACCGAACTGCTGAAAAAAATCAAAGACGGGGATATGAACGCACGCGAGGAGCTTATCCGCGGCAATTTAAGGCTCGTTTTAAGCGTTATCCAGCGTTTCACCAACCGCGGAGAAAGTCCTGATGATTTGTTTCAGGTAGGCTGTATCGGTCTTATTAAGGCAATCGACAACTTTGACATCTCACAGCAGGTAAGATTTTCCACATATGCCGTGCCTATGATAATGGGCGAGTTAAGGCGGTATCTGAGAGATAACGCGTCTGTGCGCGTAAGCCGCTCTATGCGCGACCTTGCATATAAGGCAATGCAGGCAAAAGAAAAGCTCACTTCCCAAAACGGACGTGAGCCTAAGATTGAAGAAATCGCCAAGGAAATTGACGCGCCGAGGAAAAATGTCGTTATCGCTCTTGAAGCCATCAGCGAGCCTATATCGTTATATGAACCCGTGTTCTCGGAATCGGGCGATACTATTTATGTTCTCGACCAGATAGGCGACCATAATGACGACATGAACTGGCTTAATGAAATTTCACTTAAAGAAGCGATTGACCAGCTTGGAAAACGGGAAAAACGCATTCTAAACTTAAGGTTTTTCAGAGGGAAAACTCAGGTCGAAGTTGCCAAAGAAATCGGCATAAGTCAGGCACAGGTATCAAGGCTTGAAAAAGGCGCGCTCGATAAAATCAAGAATCGGATTTAGCGGTACTGTCCGCTCCGTCTGTACTGCCTATCCTTTCAATCAATACCGACGCAATTACTCCGAATATAAGGCATACAAACCCGTATCCCGTAGTAAGGTTAAATCCGAAGCCGTCCGGGAGAATTGCGTAAACAGAGCCTACCACAAGTCCCATAAGCGCGGAATATACCATAAGCCTGTTTTTGTTTATCAGCATTGAGATAAGCTTTGCGCCGACGATTATTCCGATAACCGCGCCTATAGCGAATGGGATTATCACCCAGAGGTTCAAGTCTTTAACGGCGCCGATTATGGTTTCATAAACGCCTAAAAGCATCATTATAAACGAGCCGGAAATGCCGGGGATTATCATTGTTACCGCCGCCAAAGCCGCACAGCCCATGATTTTAAGCGAGAACACAAAGTCAAATCCCGTCACCTGATTTTCAACCCCAAGCGAGAAAATCTCCAGCTTATCCAAAACCGACAGTCCTATAACCGCAATCATAGCTATTATAAAAGGCAATGCACACAAAGGCTTTGCCTTTTTTTCAGCTGTTCCGATTTTGTAAATAAGCGGCACTCCTCCGAGAATAAGTCCTATAAAGAACATATTTGTCTGTACACCGAACATTTCAAACAGCGAGGAAATGACCTTTGCCGAAACGAGTATTCCCGCGCCTGCGCCTATGCCGAATGTCAGCAGAAAAGGTATGTTTTTTATTATCTTCTTTATTCCCGATATAGACTCCGTGAGTTTATCGAAAATGCCGAAAATGACAAGCATTGTACCTCCGCTTACTCCGGGAATTACGTTTGCTGTTCCGAATACAATTCCGCATAAGAAATACTTGATATATTGTGCTATATTCTTCATTATTACTCCTTTATCCTAAAAAAATATTTAACGCAAAAATATATTGCCGCGGGCAAAATTCCCGTGATTACGCTTATCATAACCGCAAAGAAATCCAGCGGCAAAAGCCCGAATGCGCTGTTTATGCCGGGGATAAATACAAACGCTATTGCAAATACAACCGCTGCAAGAAGCGACAGTTTTGACTCAAGACTTGACTTTATAAACGCTTTCAGCGGGTATTTTTCCGAGTGACGTATAAATGAAAACGCCGCAGTGCATATCATAAGCGTTATAAATCCGCAGCTTCTCGCGCTGCCCTGTTCTGCGGCAGCGCCCGCGGTGTTGTTGTACATAAGCGCATAGGATACCTCCGAGGCGATTCCCGTAAGCAAGCCCACAAGCGTGCAGAAAAACAGATAGCGGAAATTGAACTTTCTGTGAGAGATAAACTCCGAACTCGGCATAGGCGTATTCATATCGGTTTTTCCTCCCGCATAGCTTACAGCCAGAACAGGAAGCAGTATCATAGTAAACAATGCCATTATAGGCGGATTTAACATAAGCTGGGCGTCTGCTAAAAGATTGCTTATCATTATGACAAGAAACGCAATATACCCCGATATTATAAGCGAAACTGCGCGTTTTATGTTTCTGTGCACCTGACGTGCGGCGGCAATTGTACCCGCTATCGACAGGAAATTGTCGTCATTCATCACTATATCCGCCGCGTCGCGGACGCTCGGAGAACAATGGTCGGCAATGGTAAATCCTACGTCAGATGTTCTCAATGATTCGGTATCGGTAACTCTTGTCCCTACCATTCCCACAACAGTGCCGTCGGACTTAAGCTGTTTTATGATATAACGCTTTTGCTCGGAAGAGATTTCGGCGAAAATATTTCCGCTGAAATCAACTCTTTCGCCTTTTTCAAGCTGCACTCCTGTTACAACTTTGTCGGCGGGAATGCCCACCATTTTTGCCGTTGCGGCGGAGGAATCCGCATTGTCCTCGCATAGCATAACCACGCGCACCCCTGCGGCGCGGCAGGTTTTAACGGCGGTTGACACCGAATCTCTAAGCGGCGCTGAAAATGCCGCAAAGCCTACAAATGTATAGCTGAAACCGACGGTTTTGTCAAGTTCCTCGGAATTTGCCTCAACGCAGGCGAAAGCAATTACCGACCAGCCTTTCTCGTAATAATCCTGATAGCATTTCTGCGCTTCGATAAGCTTTTCGCCGTTCAGCTTGCACATAGGCAGAATCTGTTCAGGAATGCCCTTTATGCAGTACAGCCTGTCGCCGCCGACATTCCATAGCGCACCGTTTATCGTGTCGTCCTCCGGCAGTCTTTCAATAAACTCGCACTGCGAATATATCTCGGAAAAATTTTCATACGCAAACGACGCCTTTACCATAAGCGCGCGTTCTGCGGGATTTGTTGTGTCGGGATCAATGGCAAGCGCGGCAACGTTGTACAAAAGTTCAATTCTCGGCGCGTATATATCGCGGACTTCAAGGTTGTTCTTTGATATTGCGCCCTCTTTTTCAACGCACAGCACCGACAGGCTGTTGAGTTTTTCAATATCGTTATAGGATTTTATAACAGCCCCGCACTTCAGCAATTCCGCGCACCCGCCCGCATAATAAAACCTTATCACAGTCTCAATTCCCGTAGGTATAAAGCAAAGCCCAAGCGTTAAACCGCTCATTGCCGTGGTGATAACGCCGTTGCTTCCGAGAATGCCGACAATAAGCGTCAGAATGGTGATTATCAACGCGATAATACTGCTTGCAGGAATAAGCGAGCGCACTATTCTCTCAAAGCCCGTGTAATATGGACTTCTTTCGGGAACTTCTCCGCTGTACTGATAAAACTTTGTGTCAACGCCTGTTGCGCTTACCTTGCACACGGCAATTCCCGAAAGCACGGTTGTCTGCGCGTAAACAAAGGTAGGCTTAAACTCGCTGCTTGATATTCCGCCGGGATATTTGGCGGCGGGGGTGCTGCTGCCCGTGAAAACGCTCTCGTCGCAGGTGAGATTTCGCGATTCGAGGATAAATGCGTCCGCAGGCACTCTCTCGCCCTCCTGCACGACAATAAGGTCTTCGGGCACTATCTGTTCTTTGTCGATAAGTTCAACCTTGCCGCCGCGAATTACCCGCATCTTCATTTTAAACGTATCGTCAAGTTCAGCAAGCCTTTTATCCGCAAAGCGTCTGAAAACCACTTCCGCCGTACAATACAAAGCGTCCGAAAGAATTGTAACAATGCCCGCCGCAACTCCTATGCTGAAAAACGCCAGAATGCCCGCCGCAAGCATTATTATCACTGACGGCGACAGGAAAATCTTGATGTATGAAAAGCCGTCTTTCTTGGTGTTTTTGGTATATATATTTGCTCCGTATGTCGAGAGCCTTTTTTTCACGTCGTTTGAGGTAAGACCGTAATAATCTTCCTTGAAATTAAAAAACTGCGCCATAGACAATCCCTCTTAATATTATTTAAATAAACACTTTTTTATTATAGCAAATTTTCCCGTAAAAATCAAGTAGAATTACAGTTTTATGCCGATTTCGACAAAGTTCCGAAATATTTTTCGTGATTTTGCATAATTGTGCAATTAAAGTTTGTACATATTCACAACTATCGTTCTCAAAAAAATTGAGGCAGAGTTCAGCAAACAAGTGTTTGACCAACCTCTTACCTCTTACTTCTAAATGCCGTTCCATAGATACTTTTCAAGGTCTACCGTGTAATCCTCGCTTACCTCAATGCCCTCCGCACGCAGCAATTCAGCCTGTTTGTC